>JAITMV010000061.1 GCA_031277295.1 Burkholderiaceae bacterium
AACTTGACCCGTTTAGCGCGACCGCTGTAGGGGCAACCCTTGTGGTTGCCCTTGTATCCACTGGACAAGGGCCGGTGTCGCGCACACAGGGCAACCACAAGGGTTGCCCCTACGCCAAACGTTTCATGCATCGCGGGTGGCGCGTGAGCGTCATGGAAAACTAGGATGAAAATTCTGCTCAGCAACGACGACGGCTTTCAGGCGCCTGGTCTGACGGCGCTGCACCAGGCGCTGGCAGCGCTGCCGGATGTGCAAGTGGAGGTGGTCGCGCCCGAGCACAACAACAGCGCCAAGTCCAACGCGCTGACGCTGCACGCGCCGCTGTATGTGCGACAGAATGGCCCAGGCGTGCGCTACGTCAATGGCACGCCAGCCGATTGCGTGCACATTGCGCTGACCGGACTGCTGGATTACCGGCCGGATCTGGTGGTCTCGGGTATCAACAACGGTGCCAATATGGGCGATGACACGCTGTACTCGGGCACTGTCGGCGCGGCGATGGAGGGTTATCTGTTCGGCATTCCGGCTATTGCTTTTTCGCAAATCGAAAAAGGCTGGGCGCATCTGGATGCTGCCGTGGCGTTGGCTGCGCGGCTGGTGCAGCGCGTGGGCAGTCATCAGGCGGGCGGCGGCAAGCCGTGGCTGCTGAACGTGAACGTACCCAATCTGCCCGCCGGGCAGTTGAAGGCCCCCAAGATTTGCCGCTTGGGCCGCCGTCACGCGGCTGAGCCGGTGATTACCATGCTGAATCCACGCGGCGAAACGATGTACTGGATCGGCGGCGCCGGCCCCGCCGCCGATGCCGCCGAGGACACCGACTTTCACGCCGCCGCCGCCGGGCATGTGACCGTCACGCCGCTGATGGTCGATCTGACCGACCACGATGCGCTGGCTTGGTGGGCGCAAGGCTTGCAGTACATGTTGGCGCAAGGAGAGCGCTGATGGCCGCCGCACCGCCGCAGCAACAGCGACCGGGTTTTCCGGCGCGCATCGACCTCGGCACGCCCGCTGCCGTGCCGGTTGCTTCGCGTGCAGCGCCGCCAGCGCCCGCATCCACGCTACCGTCTTTTGGCGCGGCGCGTGACCCAGTGCCCGCGCGTGCCCGCATGGTGCAAATGTTGGCGGCTGACGGCATTGCCGACGCCCAGGTGTTGCGTGCAATGGCAGCGGTGGACCGGCACCATTTCGTCGATCAGGCGCTGGCGGCGCAAGCTTATGAGGACACGGCGTTGCCAATCGGCTTGGGGCAGACTATTTCCAAGCCCAGTGTGGTAGCGCGCATGGTCGAATTGCTGATGCAAGGCGGACTTCGCGGCGAGGACGGCCGCCTCGGTCGGGTGTTGGACATCGGCACCGGCTGCGGTTACCAGGCGGTGGTGCTAAGCCAGTTAGCTAGCGAGGTCTACAGTATCGAGCGTTTGCGCGACCTGCATGAAAAAGCGCGCGTCAACCTGCGCCCGTTGCGCATTGCCAACGTGCATCTGATTTTGGGCGACGGTATGGCGGGCTTTGCAACGGGCGCGCCGTATGCTGGCATCATTGCCGCTGCGGGAGGCGAGGCCGTGCCCGACGCTTGGATCGAGCAGTTGGCTCACGGCGGGCGTATCGTTGCGCCGGTGGCCGCCGCAGCCGGCCAGCAAGCTTTGGTGGTGATCGACAAATCGCGCCAGGGCGTGCGTCAGGTTATTCTTGAGGCGGTTAACTTCGTGCCCTTAAAATCGGGTATTGTCTAGGTTGTCCTAGGCTGGTTTTCGCGTAGCCGGAATTTGGCGTTTAATTGGCATTCGCTAGGAAGTCAAGGAAAATATTTATGCAAATGACAGGGCGCAAGGTTTGGAGTCTGACGTCGTTGGTATTGGTCGCGGCCTTGTCTGCATGCACTACCACGGTCAACCGCGCGCCGGTTGAGGACCGTGGCAGGACGGGCAGCAGGCCGGTCATGCCCTCACCCGAGGCGGCCAACGCTGGCAAACCCGGCTACTACGTGGTGCAGCAAGGCGATACCATCATGAAGATCGCTGCCGCTGCGAACCAGCCGTGGCGCGAGATCGTGCGCTGGAACGAACTCAGCGACCCGAATGCAATCGAAGTCGGTCGGGTGCTGCGTATCGCGCCGCCGCCAAACGATACCGGCGCCCCCGAGGTTACTGCGCCCAAGGCAACTGCCGCTGCGGTGCCGATGGCGACCCAAACTACTCCGGGCGTGCCAGCCGCGCCTGCCTCCGCGGCGGAGGCGCCAAGCGAGCCGCCGCCCGCGCCGTCTGCGCCGCCTGCACCGCCGTCAGCGGGCGCCGACGATGTCGCTTTTATCTGGCCAGCCAGTGGCGCGGTGGTTGACGGGTTTGATGAAGCCAATCACAAGGGCATCTCGATTGCCGGCAAAGCAGGTGATCCGGTGCTGGCCGCCGCCGATGGCCGCGTGGTCTATGCGGGCGCTGGCTTGCGCGGCTACGGCAACCTGGTCATTCTCAAGCACAACAACACCTTTCTTACGGCCTATGCGCACAATCAGAAGTTGCTGGTCAAGGAAGATCAGGCAGTGAAAAAGGGCCAGAAAATCGCCGAAATGGGATCCACCGACGCCGACCGCGTGCAACTGCATTTCGAGATTCGCCGCTCCGGTAAACCGGTCGATCCGACGCGCTATTTGTCGTCGCGATAATGCCGCGCCTTTCGGCGCGGGTGTTCGGCGTTGAGCATTTGGTGTTTGGCGTGCTCCTTGTTCAACGTATCCATGACTGACGAATCTGCCGTCATGCCCGACGGCTGGCTGCGCGTCGAGTCAACTGACATCGAAGGCCAGGGCATCGCCCATCGGCCCGATGGCAAGGTGGTTTTCATTGATGGCGCGTTGGCCGGCGAGTGGGTGTCGGCGGCTGTGTACCGGCGTAAAAACCAGTGGGAAGCCGCTATCATGACGGCAGTCCATCATGCCAGTAGCCAGCGCGTGCGCCCGCGCTGCCCGCACTTCGGGTTGCATCAGGGCGCTTGTGGCGGCTGCAAGATGCAGCACCTGGACGCGGCGGCCCAAGTCGCCGTCAAGCAGCGTGCGCTGGAAGACAACTTATGGCATCTGGGCAAGGTGCGGCCCGAGTTGATCCTGCGCCCTATCGAGGGGCCGGCTTGGCACTACCGCGCCCGTGCTCGCCTGTCGGTGCGTTACGTGCGCAAGAAAGACGATGTGCTGATCGGCTTTCACGAACGCAAAAGCCGCTACGTCGCCGACATGCGCCAGTGCCCCGTACTGCCCGCGCACGTCAGCGGGCTGCTGTTGCCGCTGCGCGCGCTTATCAAGGACATGGACGCGCGTGAAACCTGCCCGCAAATCGAATTGGCCTGCGGCGACGGCGTTACCGCGTTGGCGCTGCGCCACCTGCAACCGCTGTCATCACGCGACACGCAAGCGCTGCGCGACTTTGGCGCTCGTCACGGCGTCCAGTGGTGGCTGCAACCGCATGGTCCGGACAGCGTGCATCGGCTGGACGAGGGCGGCCCTGAATTGGCCTATGCGCTGCCCGAATTCGGCGTCGTCATGCCCTTCAAGCCCACCGACTTTACCCAAGTCAACCCGCACATCAACCGCGTGCTGGTCAGCCGCGCGCTACGCCTGCTAGACGCCCAGCCCGGCGAGCGCGTGATCGACTGGTTTTGTGGTTTAGGCAACTTCACTTTGCCGATAGCTACCCGTGCCGGGCAGGTACTGGGTGTCGAAGCAAGCGCGGCGCTGGTCGGTCGCGCGCGCCGGAACTGCCAGCTAAACCAGGCTTGCGCTCCGGCTGGGCGGGCGCTGGCGGCTGTCGAATGGGTCGTGCGCGATCTGTTTGAGATGAGCGCGGCGCAACTGGTGCGCGACGGCAACGCCGAGCGCTGGCTCATCGACCCGCCGCGCGAAGGCGCTTTCGCCCTGGTTAGGGCGCTGGCCGCTTTGCATCAACACCGCTTGGGCACACCTGTCGAACAATTGAGCGCCGAATTGCATCCCGGCCCCCTACCGCCTGAAGCCGCTGCCTGGCAGCCGCCGCGCCGCATTGTTTACATCAGTTGCAATTGCGCCACCCTGGCGCGTGATGCCGGCTTGCTGGTGCACCAGGCGGGCTATCGCTGTACGGCTGCTGGCGTGGTCAACATGTTCCCGCATACGGCGCATGTGGAGAGCATGGCGGTGTTCGAGCGCGCGCCGTAGGTTGGAGCGGGGCGCGGCAGTGCCCATCGAGTGTCGTACAAGTACATGGCATTCAAAAGTTCGCTCAATTTGTCAAGCTGTCCGCGGGCTGAGACGGATTTGTTCATATCCTCTCGGCCCAGAGGCTGTTCAACCTAGTTTTTCATAGCGCTCACGCGCCACCCGCGATGCATGAAGCCGGCGCTGATCGGTGTCATCTCATCTTTCGTCATTCTCGCGCTTCCACTCGTCATTCCTGCGAAGTTCCCGCCTCCGTGGGAATGACAGGGAATCCACAGGGCGTTCATTCAAGAGTCGGCTCTCGAGGATGCGTTCTTGGGTGGCTGTTCCTCAAAGCTTCGCTTTCCGGCCTTCGCGCCGAATGACGATGGAAAAGTTGCACAGCGCGCGCGGCGAAGGCTCAGATCCAGTTCTACCTCAGAGAACAAACAGCGGGCATTTATGATAGACTCACTAACTTTTCGCTGACAAGGTCAGGCTAATGCTTGCAAAACTCGCTTCCAGAGTAAATTTTCAAGTATTATTATATAACGTTGCTTTCGAGAAGGTTAGTATAAGTCATTATGGCATAATGCGATACTGAAAGTGATATTTCATAATGACAATTAAAATGATTGCATAGCGTAAACCTGATATTGAGCAGAAGGCTTGAATATATGCCGATCACCATCAAAGTCAATGGAGTTGCCAATTCTTTGGTCCATAAGGGCAGCAACGGCGTCTCGGTGGCCACAATGCCGGATGTATGCAAAACGCCTTCGCCCGGTGGCGGTGCGCCCGTGCCTACGCCTTACTCGAACGTCTCACGGTCGATTACGCTGAAAGGAGGAACGACCTCGGTCAAGGCCGATCACGGCAAGATGATTGCCGTCAAGCGCAGCGAGTTTTCGCTATCTATCGGGGACAATCCTGGTGTTCTAGGCGGGGTGAAATCC
>JAITMV010000103.1 GCA_031277295.1 Burkholderiaceae bacterium
TCAGGGTCAGGCCAAGCGCGTCTCTATCTGTACGTCAGTTCGCTGGAAAATCCGTTGACTCCCGAGCTTGAATTGGCCTATCGAGAGATATTGTCGTCCTCAGAGGAAGAACGCAATGCTTGCTATGCCACAACCATTCTGAGGCAGAGGGATCTGCTGACACGTGCGCTCTTGCGTTGTGCATTGTCCTTGCATGCCCCAGTGGCTCCAGAGAACTGGCGGTTTTCTATATTGTCCATGGGCAAACCGGTGATCGCTTCGTGTCACGATGATCTTGCTCGATGGCAGTTCAATCTTTCAGGCAGCCGGAACATGGTCGTGGTCGCCATCTGCAAAGGACGCGCAGTCGGCGTGGATATCGAACTGAGCGCCGTGGCGAATGAACTACTGGACAGTCCGTTGATATTTTCGCTCTGCGAGCGCGCATCGCTGCAAAAACTGCCGTTGGATGAACGGAAGCGCCGCTTTCTTGATCATTGGGCCATCAAGGAAGCCTATCTGAAAGCCAGTGGAAAAGGTATGTCAATACCATTGAATAGCATTGCTCCGGATTTTGGCGAGCCTGGCCGAATCCGTTTTTCGGCAATCGGCGGCGACGAACCTTTGCACGCTAATTGGACGTTCATGCAGCTTGATGTGAGTGGCCATGGGACCGTATCGATATGTTTGGAAGGAACAGCCATGCCTGCCACGGAACTGGCGTTGTTCATGCCTTTCAATTCGCCACCGAGGAATCTGAGTTTTCGCATATTGCGACGCAGTTGAGGTTTTTGAAGAGGCGGTCTCAAATCCGAAGTGCAACCGATCTGACCTTGAGGTCGGTGAATGGATTTTCGGGCATCGTTGTGGACTCCACAGCGGGGTAAAGTACCCCACGGTTGAACACGAGTGCCCCCAGCGCTACCCCCGGATTTTCTGGACGTCAGTGAACAATAGGAACGTTCGTTAGACCGTATTTCTCTCCGAACCCTTGATTCACAAAGGTTGACTCAGTCCACCAAGCGCCACTGACATCCATCAAGCACATCAAACATTGAACAAGAAGTTCATGACATCCCCATCCCTGACCACATACTCCTTGCCCTCGCTGCGCATCCGGCCCGCGTCCTTGGCGCCTTGTTCGCCGTGGTATTTGATGTAGTCGTCAAAGGCGATGGTCTGGGCGCGGATGAAGCCGCGTTCGAAGTCGCCGTGGATCACGCCCGCGGCCTGCGGTGCGGTGGCGCCGATGGGAACAGTCCAGGCGCGTACTTCCTTGACGCCGGCGGTGAAGTAGGTGTGCAGGCCCAGCAGCTTGAAGGCGGCGCGGATCAGGCGGTTCAAGCCCGGCTCGGTCTGGCCCATTTCTTCCAGAAACATGGTTTTGTCGTCGTCGCTCATGTCGGCCATGTCGGCTTCGAGCTTGGCGCAGATGGCGACCGCGGGGGCGTTTTGGCGCGCGGCGTACTCGGTCAGGCGCTCCAGCAGCGGGTTGCCCGCAAAGCCGTCTTCGCTGACGTTGCCGACGAACATGGCGGGCTTGGCGGTAATCAGGCACAGCGGTTTGAGCAGGGCGCGCTCGTCTTTTGACAGTTCGAGCGCGCGCGCTGGCTGGCCCTCGTTCAGTGCCGCTTGTACGGGGCCGAGCAGCTTGATCATCGCCGCCGCTTCCTTGTCGTTGCCGCTCTTGGCGGCCTTGGTGTAGCGTGCCAGCGCCTTGTCCACCGTGCCCAGGTCGGCCAGGCACAACTCGGTCTGGATCACTTCGATGTCGGCGATGGGATCAACCTTGCCGGTTACGTGCACCACGTTCGGATCTTCAAAGCAGCGCACCACGTTGACGATGGCGTCGGTCTCGCGGATGTGGGCCAGGAACTGGTTGCCCAGCCCTTCGCCATGACTCGCGCCGGCCACCAGCCCGGCGATGTCGACGAACTCGACAATGGCCGGCAGCACCCGCTCGGGCTTGACGATGGCCGCTAGTTGCGCCAGCCGCGCGTCGGGCACCTCGACCACGCCGGTATTGGGCTCGATGGTGCAAAAGGGATAGTTCTCGGCGGCGATGCCGGCCTTGGTCAGGGCGTTGAACAGCGTGGACTTGCCGACGTTGGGCAGGCCGACGATGCCGCATTGCAGGCTCATGTTGGGAATCTCGGGGTAGAAGAGGGAAGGTCGCGATTTTAGTGAGCCGTTTGTCATGACCGCGTCGCCCGTGCCCAGCCCTTTTACAATGCCTCGCATGTCCGCCACCTCCGACATCTGCATTCGTGGCGCCGGCATCGTCGGTCGCACGCTGGCGTTGCTGCTGGCGCGCGAGCGGTTGCGCGTGGCATTGGTGGCCGCGCCGGTGGCGGCAGACGCAACGTCGGATGTCCGTGCCTACGCTCTCAGCCCCGCCAGCCGCCGGATTCTGGAAAGTTTGCGCTGCTGGCCCGACGAGCGCGCGGCCACGCCGGTGCTGGCGATGCAGGTGCATGGCGACCGCGACGGCGCGCTGCGCTTTGACGCCGCGGCGCAGGGCGTCGTGGCGCTGAACTGGATCGTCGATGCCCCTGTGCTGGAGCGCCACTTGAGCGAGGCCATCGGTTATCAAAGCGGCATCGAAATCATTCCCACCTCAATAAACGCGCCGCTGACGGTGGTATGCGAGGGCCGCGCCAGCGCCACGCGCGCCGCGCTGGGCGTGGACTTCGACCTCACCCGCTACCCGCAACAGGCGATTGCCACCCGGCTGGACTGCGAGCGCCCGCACGACCAGATAGCGCGCCAGTGGTTCACGCCTGAGGGCGAGATACTGGCCTTCTTGCCGCTGGACGGCCCGGCGGGCCGGCGGGTGGCGGTGGTGTGGTCGGCCAGCACGGAGCGCGCGCCCGAATGGATGGCGCTGGATGATGAAGCTTTTGCCGAGCGTTTATTCGAGTTGAGCGGCGGCGAGCTTGGCGCGCTGCAACTGTGCTGCCCGCGCGCCTGCTGGCCGCTGCTGCGCGCCAGCGCCCGGCGCTGGGTCGGCCCCATGCCTGGCCGGCCGGGCGAGAGCTTCGCGCTGGCCGGCGACGCCGCGCACACCATGCACCCGCTGGCCGGGCAGGGTCTGAACGTGGGCTTGGGCGACGCCGCTGAGCTGGCCCGTGTGCTGGCTGGGCGCGAAAGTTGGCGTTCCGTGGCCGACACGAAGCTATTACGCCGCTATGCCCGCGCCCGTCAGGGCGACTGGCTGCGCATGAGCCTGGCCACCGACGGCCTGCAACTGCTGTTTGGCCGCGCCGAACCGTCCATCGGCACGCTGCGCAACTGGGGTATGAAGGCGTTTGACGCTTGCGGGCCGCTGAAAGCGCGTGTCGCCCGAATGGCGATGGGCACGTGAAGGTTCTGCGTTGAGCGTTCGGCGTTCAGCGTAAATACTTTTTTTTGATAATCCACTCATTGCTGCAAAGCCGATTACGCCCAACGCACATGAAAAAGATCACCCTGCTTGCCGCCGCCGCGCTGATTCTGCCGTTGCTTGCCAACGCTCAGGAAGTAACTATCCGCAAAAACCTGACCGCCCGCTTGCCCGACCTGTCCAAAATCGACGAAGTCCGCAAAACCCCCATGCCCGGTCTGTACGAAGTGCGCGTCGGCACCGAAGTCCTCTACACCGACGCCAAGGGCAACTTCCTCATCCAAGGCGAATTGATCGACACCCGCGCGCGCAAGAACCTGACCGCGGCGCGTGTGGCCAAGCTGACGGCGATTGACTTCAACGACCTGCAAATCAAAAATGCCTTCACCATCGTGCGCGGCGACGGCAAACGCAAGCTGGCAGTGTTTGAAGACCCCAACTGCGGCTATTGCAAACGCTTCGAAAAAGACTTGCAAAAGGTAGACAACGTTACCGTCCACATGTTCCTGATTCCGATCCTGGGCGAGGACTCGGTCGCCAAGTCGCGCCAAATTTGGTGCAGCGCCGACCAGGGTAAGGCCTGGATTGACTGGATGGTGAACGACGTCGCGCCCACAAGTACCCCCATCTGCAACACCGAGGCGCTGGACGCCAATCTGGAGTTCGCCAAGAAATACCGCATCACCGGCACGCCAACCCTGGTGTTCACCGACGGCTCGCGCATACCAGGGGCGATCAATGCGCAGCAGGTCGAGGAACATTTGTTGCACTGAATGGTTTGGCCGCGCAGTTGCGCCGATTCAAGGAGCCGTCCATGCTTGTCCAATCGCTGTCGCCTTGCATCACCACGCCCAAGGTCGAGGAGTCGCGTGACTTCTATGTCAAGCACTTCGCGGCCAGGATCACGTTCGATTGCGGCTGGTACGTCAACCTGGAATTCGGCCAAGGCGCGACGCTGCAATTCATGGCGCCACAGCCCGGCCAGCCGGTGTGCAACCCCGCTGGCCTGACGTACAACTTCCGCGTCGCCGATGTCGATGCCGAGTTCCGGGCATTGACCGCCTCCGGTCTGACGGCCATCATGCCGCTGGAAGACCACCCGTGGGGTGACCGCGGCTTCGCGGTGCAAGACCCGAACGGGGTGGTGCTCTACATC
Organism: Burkholderiaceae bacterium; assembly: GCA_031277295.1. Lineage (GTDB taxonomy): Bacteria > Pseudomonadota > Gammaproteobacteria > Burkholderiales > Burkholderiaceae_C > Ottowia. The sequence goes on from JAITMV010000103.1 coordinate 4,518, forward strand.
TACTCCGACCGGGAGCCAAGCGCCGAGTTCAAGCCGTATTACAAGTGACGCGCCATGCCCGCCGGCCGCATCGAAAAACTACTCGATGACATCCGCTCGCTGGACGAGGCGCGCTTCGCGCTCGTACAGTCCCTGCGCGAGTTGATCGTGGGCCTAAGAACGTGTTCACGATCTCGGCGTGAGGTGTGCGGGATGCGGATTGGGATGGGCTGCAAGGCGCAATCCGCAGCCAATGGCCCGTGTCATTGGCAAGGATTGCAACGCCGCAGACCGCC
>JAITMV010000183.1 GCA_031277295.1 Burkholderiaceae bacterium
TGTTTCTGCTCCAGAATCTGGCAACGCCATATCTCGCCAAGGTGATGAGCTTGAGTTCTTGCTCGTCGGTCAATGCTCTGGAGCGAAAGTTGACGTGCATGCGTACCGCGATGGCTCTACACGCGAGGTCGATGCTCGCATAAAGCCAGCGTAGTGGATGCGTGCTACCGGCCACAACCTGGTCATCCGTCAAGCCAAGGTCGTTGAACATCCGGGACGCGCCGAGGCTAGTCTGCAATGAACTAAAGGAAGGATAGATGGGATTCTCGCCCACCGCCGTGGGCGGACGGCCTCTGCTTCGGGTGCCGAAAAGGCGATTCATTTCAACACACACGGGGCCGGGACGACCAAAGTAGACCATTGACTATCTCCTGTGAAATGGTGACGTGCTAGCATCGAAGCGATTCCGCGCTTTGCCGCTCAGCAGGCAGGCGCAACTGGGTCGCATCGATCATCCGGACTTCTCCCCGACTCTACCGCACTACAGCGCTTGTTGGCGGCGTTTTGAGGTAACGATATGTAATTGTTGGGCTATTTGCAAACCGAGGTTGATCGGTTCTTGTGGTGGCATCGGGAGGCGCGGGCGCGAGTCCTGCTGCGGTCACAGATGGCGGTTGCATACGGGTGTAGGGCGTAGTGCCTACCCTGGTCGCCCTCGCTATAGCCGCCCAGCCATTCGTATATTTCATACTGGTCGTGCTCAGTGCCCTGCGGTTGTCTTTGCTGTTCCATCAGGTCAGCCTTGGGCATCTTGAAGTTGAAGTCATCCACGACATAGGCGCCGGGCTGAATTTCCTCGGTGACTTGCCACTTATCGATGCACTCTCGGCCCTGGTTGCCCCCTTGGTCGTAGGAGAGATAGCCGATCTGCGCATACTCGGGCAGCACCGGGTGCGCGCCCATGTCGTCGGCCAGTACCAGGGTGTGGCCGTCCTTGTCGTGCTTGAAGAAGTAGTAAATGCCTTCATGCGCCATCAGGCGGCTGACGAAGTTGAAGTCGGTTTCGGCGTACTGCACGCAGTATTCCCACTGGCGGTACGAGGCGCTGAGTTGTTTTTCGACTGCAAAGCCGTACTCCTTGAACACCTCGTCCAGGATTTCGACCACGCTCATGCGCTGGAAGATTTTGTAGTCGGTGGTGCGCGTCAAGTACCACAGCCCAGGACATACCTCGGCCTGGTACACGTAGTAGCGCTCGGAAGCCTCATCGCGACCCAGCATGGCCATCTTGGTGATGTAGCCGTTGAGGTAGCGCGGCGCGCCGTCGAGCGTGAGAATTTCCAGCGTCAGCGGCTTGCCCAGTAGCGACTTCATGTTGATGGAGGCGTTGGGGCTGAGTAGATCGACCGTGAAGCAGAACAGTTGCGACAAAGCTTCAGTTCCCTCCATTGAACGAAACAGCAACTGGTCTTCAGCCAGTGGGGTGTATGCTTTGATGATTCTTGCCATGGGGTGCTCCTTGTCTTGATGCCAGCGTACTGGGGTTTAATAAATTGAATTTAAACAGATAAGTTAAATAAACAAAAAATATTTTATATGATGTTATCAGGGGAAAAGCGTTCGACTCGGAAAATCGCTATCGGATTCCCATAATTCCTGTTTGGTACGTTGCTTTACTTGCCATCCATCCGGAGAGAGAAAGTAGCGTCGATAGATAGTCACAAAGCCTGGTGATTTTGGCTGCGAAGTTACGGAGAGCAATTCATCAGCATTTTGGTATGGAACTCTTTTCCATCCCGATTTTAGAGTTTGCGACAAGCGTATAGGTTTTACACTTTTGTCAGGTGATTTTGCCATTGCTGGAACCAGACGATCATCAATGATTTCGATAGGAACTGTCAATGGGCCATTGTATGACCCGGCTTCGGCGGTCAAGTCGGCTGTTACGAGATAGGTTGGATTATGGGCGCCCCTCAAAGGTTCAGGGTCGAGTTTCGCCAAGGGGGCTTCAAGAACGAATCGATCCAGCAATTGCCCTTCGCAGCCGACCAGTTGTAATACTGTCGGTTCTTCAGTACGGATTTTCCCACTTGCCCATTCGTGATCGATCATCTTTTGATTTAACCCGGGATCGAGCACGATGCGCAGGCGTTTACACCCAAGTTCAGCCTCTTGAGCGGCAAAGGCAAATGAAGCGAAAAAAATAATGCCAAGGAGTAAGCGTCGTTTCATCGAGGGTTTTTTGGAATTTTTATGCCTTCAAGCAGTTCGGTAGGTTGGGCTGGAGGCGTGTTAGATCTTTCGTTTGGAAATGAGGTCATAACAGCGAGCGGTGTCGTTTACACCAAAACGTATGTCACAAAAATTCATGAATGCGTCTTGTTCAGATGATGATAATTCCTCAAAGGGGATGAGTTCCAGTCCCTTTTGTGCTGGATTTGTAAATCGTATTTGCATAGATAATCTATGTTTGATAAAAGGTTCCCATGATACACCGATCTCATGATCGCCAACGATACGTTCGACGCCGATAGTAAAGTATAGTACAGCAGAAATTATTACGCTGGTACCTGCTGCTATCGCTAGTGCCTTCTTCATGGTGCATGTAGCTTTAAGTCTTGACGTATCATTTCTGCAATGATCATTCCATGTGTGCCAGGACATGCCCGGCTTGTTCCATGTATTTTTGCAAACTCTCGATGGCCACCAAGCGTTTTAATACTAAAAAATTGAGCTAGCAAGCGTAGGGCGGGGTTCACCCCGCCATCCCCCGGTTTCTTGAAGCGGCGCAATGGCGGGGTGAACCCCGCCCTACGCTTGCTCAGGAACGCGCATAGCCCGGTAGGTTGGGCTGAGCGCAGCGATGCCCAACATTCGAGTGCGTGATCAGCTTGTCGCATGTAAGATCACGCGGTCAAATTGACGGCGAAGAAATAGGCGCCGTCGGAGTGCCATGCGCCGGTGTATTTCAGAATAGGTTGTATTCATATGGTCTTTGCCGATTGGCGGTAAATTTTGGATATTTAAATGACGGTTGTGATTCATCCGAATGTTTGGTGTCGCTTGAGCTTCAGCCCAACCTGCCGGATTCTTTAAATTTATTTATGTTGATCAAGAGATGGGCAGCATATGTTTGTTTTGATGCACGCAGGTTGAACTATAATAACAGCGAAATTAGAAAGAAATTCAGTAGGAGTGTGCGGACGTATGGTAATCGGTTTGTTGATTTCTATGGGGGCGTTGTTTTTATTAAGTGAGTTTATGATTCTCAAAATATTATCCATGCGCTCAAGGGAGAGTGCTGTTGAATGCGCGTTATTTTCAATGGAATAAGATGATATTGAGATGCTCCCGATTCCCATTTCGTCTCGCCATTTAATAAATTTATGCGCGAGTGCCTGAGCTTTTGTTATACCAAGTGTCGTGTCTTTTGGTTCAAATTCAATTTCTTCTTCTCCTGGAAATGAACATGAGATTGCGGTAGAGGATAGACTGATTAAGATTGATAATATAATGAGACGGCGAACCATAATATTCTTCTATTCGTTAGTTCCTCAAGAAGATATGTGATTAAGTTGTCGGCATTTAAGTTTGTCTGGTTAAGTTCATCCTCTTGCACGCAACTCAAAAACCCCAATGAAATCAATAGATTACTCCTGGCTGATTCGCGATTGGGCATGTGGCCATGAGACTTTTCCCTAGTGAAATCAATGGGTTACGGATACCTGATCGAGTATCACTGAGATCACGAGAGACCTGTGTGTAATGGGATGGGTTAAGTTGGGTCACTCGGGAATGCGCATAGAGCAGCATGTATTTGTCTTGAGGCAAGCAGGTTGAACTACAATAAAGGCAAAGTTGCTGCGAAATGCAAGCGGACTACTTACGGGCACAGGGCCTCTTTCATAAAACTCATCTATTGGAGCATCTTGTTTGTTAAGTGGTTTTATGATTTGAGCAATGTTACGCATCCGTTCGTGGGAAATTGTAGCTGAATATGGATCATTTTCTATTGAAGTGGCTGAGATCGCGATGCTTCCAACTCCAACTCCATCCCGCCATTTAATAAACCACTCTGTGAGTGTTTTGGCATTTTTGATGCCAAGTGCAGCACTCTGTGGCTCAAATTCAATTTCATGCTCTAGTCCCGCAAATGAACAAGGCATTGCATAAAATGATAAATTAATTAATGAAAAAAATATAATTATATTGCGAATCATTTCGGTTTTATCCTCTAACAGTCCCAAGAATAAATGCTGTTAAGCTGTCGGCATTTAGATGCATATTGGGTCGATGGGCGTGTTTTCGTGATTCTGTTATATTATATTGCATATCTTTTGATCTAAAAACATCCGCAAAATGCGTCACTTCATGTATTAATGTTGATAATTGAGATTCTCCATCATATATTTTGTCGGATCCATATATACGAGTAGTAGGGCGCATCTCACAAAAACTGAGTGCCAATAAAATCCGGTGTTCGACATCGGTAGGGCATACGGCGGCAACCGCGCCCACATGGTCCAGACTAGGATCATGAGCACAGCCGAAACGGCCTTCATTTTCTATGGTTTTTTTTAAAAAACTTTCAGCTTTCAACCCTTCCAGCACACGTATCGTCGCCGCAATCCCGCGCATCAGACAGTCGCGTATCTCCTCGTCAGAGGTGTTGAACCAAGTTCTTGTCCGTTCCTTGGCCGCATTGTCCCAGCGTAGCAGTTCCATCTGACGCTGCCGCGCAAACTACACGGCGTCGTCGCGCAGTTTCAATATCTGTGCGACCAGTTCCTCGTTGGACATGGTGTTGCACATGGCATCGCTGGCTCCATTGGCTGCCGCCGGTGAAGCCGATACTGCCATCGGCGGGGACGATGCTGACGCGGATGCGTTGTTTGCCAAGGGGCGCAACAGCACCGGCGCAAAGATCGAAGCCGGTTGGTCTTCACCCCAACCCCAAGGACCGGGCGGGAATCCGCTTTGGCTGCCGAGTTCGCGATCACGCAGGGCACAGACTGGGCCTGGGCGGGCAAAGTAGACCATTGACTATCTCCTGTGAGGTGGTGACGTGCCGGCATCGAAGCGATTCCGCGCTTTGCCGCTCAGCAGGCAGGCGCAATTGGGTCGCATCGATCATCCAGCACTCCGGACTCTATCGCAATACAGTGCTTGCAGCCAGCGTTTTGAGGTAACGGTATGTAATTGTTGGGCCGTCTGCAAGCAAGCGTAGGGCGGGATTCATCCCGCCATCCCCCGGTTTCGTGAAGCGGCGCAATGGCAGGGTGAACTCCGCCCTACGTTTGTTTTTTTGCGCCGCCGGTCCTCATCCCGACCTTCCCCCAAAGGAGAAAAACCGGCGAGACAATGTGGATTGTTTCACTTCAGATGGCCTGCCGCAGCCGCAGCCCGGTTTTTTTGAGAATTGCGCTGGAAAACAATACCTCATGGGCGTGGCAGGCGGGGCCGAGCAGGGCGGCTACGGCTTCGGCCTGGGTCAGGACTTCAGCTCGAGTGTGGCCGTGCAGCATGGCGAACAGGTTATAGCGCCAGATGCCGGGCTTGCGCGGGCGGCGGTAGCAATGGCTGACGGCGGGCTGGCTGCCTATGAGTTCGCCCAGGCGGTCGACTTCGGCATCGTCTACGTCCCAGACGGTCATGCCGTTGGCGTTGTAGCCCAAGCGGTAATGGTTGGGCACGGCGGCGATGCGGCGCACCACGCCAGCGGCCAGTAACTCGGCCAGGCGCTCGCGTACCTGCTGGGCGCTGACCGTGAGCAAGGCGGCCACGGTGTCATAGGGGCGCTGCGCCAGGGGCAGGCCCGCCTGGGTGGTGGTCATGAGTTGGCGGTCGAATTCGGTCAATACGACTGTTTTGACGCGCGTGGCTTGCGCGGCAGGAGGCGGTCGCACGGCGTGGCTGAGTGGTTCCAGCAGCGGCAGGTACAGGCCGACGAAATATTCGCGCTCTTTGGGAAAAGCGTGCACCGGCAACCCGGTCAGGGCTTGAATGTGGTCACAGGCGGCCCAGGCGGCGGCGGGCGTTTCGGCGGCGATGACGAACCACATGTTGAGCCGGTGTTCCCGCCGGTAGTTGTGCGCCACTTCGGGCAGGTTGTTGACTTGCGCGGTGACTTGCGCATAGCGCGCCTCGGGTACTTGCAGCGCGGCCAAAATGAATTGGCCGCCGACCCGCTCGATCTGAAACAGCGGGCCGAAGCGGGTCAGTGTGCCGTCGCTGAGGAAGTGGCCGAGACGCTCGATGATCTGCACCTCGGTGGTGTGGAGTTCGGCGGCCAGGTCGGCGAACGGACGCTCGGTCAGGGGCACGCCGCGTTGCAGGCGGTCGATCAGGCGCGCGTCGTCGGCGTCGATGCCGCTTGGCAGAGGCGGCAGCAAGGGCGATACAACGGGGTGCGTCACGCGAAGTACCTGGCGCCGGTTTGCTTGAAACGGCGGCGGCTGAATAGCACTTCGCGCGGCTGCTCGGTCAGGCCAGCGGCGTCAATGGCGGCGTGCAGCAGTTGCAGCGTTTGGTCGCGGCTGCGGCCATGCACCATGCAGTACAGGTTGTAGCGCCAGCCGGGGGCGCGCTGGCGTTGGTAGCACAGGGTGACGCCAGGTTGCGCGGCCAGGCGCTGGCCCAGGGCGTCCACCTCTGAGTCGGGCAGGTCGAACACGGTCATGGCGTTGGCGGTAAAACCGGCTTCGTGGTGGCGCACGATCAGGCCGAAGCGGCGCAGCGTGCCGGCGTCCAGCCAGGCCTGTAGCTGGCGCAACACGTCGTCGCTGGCGCAGCCCAGGGCGGCGGCCCAAAGGTCGAACGGCTCGGGCGCCAGCGGCAGGCCGGCTTCGAGCAGGGCGGCCAGTGGCCGTTGTTCGGGTTGCACCGGCGGCGCGCTGCGCTGAAGACGGATGTCGGCCTGTGCGGGCTGGTGCAAATCGAAGCCGAGGTCGATGCGGTAGGGCCGCACCATTTTCATGCGCAGCACGGGTAGGGCAGTGTCGCGCTCGATTTGGGTCAGCGTTTGCTCAAGCCGCGCCTGATCCGGCCCGGTGAGGACGAACCACAGGTTCAGCGCGTGCTCGCGTTCGTAGTTGTGGTTGACGCCAGGGTGCGCGTTGATCTGTTCGGCCACTGTCAGCAGCCGATCTTGCGGCACCGCTATCGCACACAGTAGTGCCGCGCCGCCCGCGCCGGGTGACCAGACGCCACCAATGCGGCTGATGGCGCCATTGCCGAGCAGCCGGGCGCAGGTGTCGATGACTTCGGCTTGCGTGACGCCTTGCGCGTGCCCGATGTCAGCAAAAGGCCGCCGTGTCAGCGGAAAGCCGCGCTGCCAGCCGTTCAGCAGCGAGTCGGTCAAAGGGGCGTTGGCTGGCCAGTCCATTTTTAGTGGTTTGTGGCGTGGGCGCGCGTGGGATCGTTTAGCGTTTGGTAGGGGCAACCCTTGTGGTTGCCCTTGTATCCGCTGGACACGATCATGGTCAGGAACACAGGGCAACCACAAGGGTTGCCCCTACAGCGCCACGTAATACGGCCTGGCTTCATTGTTCAAAACCCGGTGCGCGCGGCGCGCGAACTGAAGAAGATGCCGCTGGGCGACTTGGCGGGCAGCGTTGCCAGCGTCTCGAAGCTCTGCGTGTCGATCACTGACACGTGACCGGCGTCGCGCGAGCTGATCCATACCGCTTCGCCGCGCGGGGTGAATTCCATGTGCAGCACGGCCTTGCCAGGCTGAAGGCTGCGCACGATCTGGAGTGTCTGGGTGTCGATGACCTGCACGACGTCGTAGTCGGGTACGGCAAAGTTGACCCACACCTGACGCCCGTCGGGCCGCGCCATCACGAACACCGGCTGTCCGGCGACGGCGATGCGGCCGACCTCTTGCCAAGTGTCGGTATCGACCACCAGTACCTCATGGCGGCCGACGGCGGGTAGAAAGGCGCGCCGGCCGGCGATGGTCCAGCCGCGCAGGTGCGGCATCTTGAATACCGGCAGCGGCTGTTCGCCGCGGCCATAACCGGGCAGGATGCGCTCAACCTTGGGTTGCGCTGCCCACAGATCGATTTTGGCCAGGCCGTCTTCACCGAACAAGCCGGCGATGTAGTAGCGGCCATCGGGCGAGATCAGCGCGTCATAGGGCTGCTTGCCGATATTGTCGAACTTGGTTAGCACCGGCTTGGCCGGATCGTTCAGGTCGGCAACCCAGATCTGACCGGCGTCGAACAGCGAATAGATGAAGCGGTTGCGTGGAATGTCGGCCAGACCGACCACGCGCGAAGCCTTGCCGTCCACCACGGCGGGAATGTCGGCCAGCAACTCCAATGTCCGGGCGTTGAATACCTTGATGCCGCCAGGCTGGTAGTTTTGTGCCGCCACCAGCGTGCCGTCGGTCGAAATGGCGCCGCCGATGCTGTTGCCGGCCTGCTGCACGCGCGCTTCGATGCGACCGGTCAGCAAGTTGAGCTTGGTCAGCGCGCCGTCGCGACCGAACACGTAGGCGGTGGCGCCGTCGCGCCCATAAACCACCGAGGCGTGCGACAGATCGCCCAGTCCTTCAATGGCGCCCAGGCGTTGGCGGGCGGTGGTATCGATGACGGCAACCGCGCCCGATTCACGTTCGATCACCAAACCCAGATCACCGCTGCCGTGTCCGGCAGGCACCAGCAGATCGGTTGTGGCGGTGCAGCCGCCCAGCGCGACAACTAGCACTAGCGCCAGCGCGCCAGCCATATGAGCGAAGAAAGCAGGGATCATGGCGCGGACGGGGGTTCTTGCGGAAAGCCCGCACGCAATTGCTGGGCAATCCAGGCGGCTTCGGCTTCGCTCAACAGAGTCTTCCAGCTTGGCATGGGTGTGCCCGAGCGACCATGATAGATCGTTACCGCCAGGCTTTCGGCGGGGAACTGGCGCAGGTTGGACGGGGTCAACGCCGGCCCCAGACCGCCGGTCAGGCGCAGGCCGTGACAAGAGCCGCAGTCTTGCCGCACCATGCGCACCAGTTCGGCCTGCCGCGCGGGCGACGGCGTATCACTGCCTTGCGCTAACGCCGTACCTGAAGCAAATAGCGCAACAACGAAGAAGGTAATCGATTTCAAGGTGGGCATTGTCGGTTGCGGCGGCACCCCAAAAGACAAAACCGCCCACGGCGCGGGCTGCGGGCGGTCTTCAAAGCAAGCAGCGTCAGTATACGTCGTGCATGGTGTTGTAGACGTTGAACTTGCCGGTTGGGGTGATAAGGCGGGCATCCTTGATGACCGTCTTGCAAGTCCGCGTTTTGTCATCGACCACCACCAGGGCGGATTCTTTGTTCTTGGCGCTCCAGACCGAGAACCAGACCTCGTCGCCCTTTTGGTTGTACTCGGGCTGTACCACGCGCTTGGCGCCATCGTCGTCCAACTTGGCGCAAGCGGCGATGTCGATGACCTGCGGCGGCTTGCTCAGGTCGCGAATGTCGAACACGGCCACGCTCTGGCTGATGCTGGGCGTTGGGTTGAGCGCCGTGTCCACCCACAGGTTGGTCGATTTCGGGTGCGTCTTGATGAACAGCGATCCGCCGCCCTGACCGGTAAGCGACTGCACCACCTTCCAGGCGTTGTCCTTGTGCCTGGCCGGATCGGTGCCGATGACGGCGATACTGTCGTCGCCCAGGCCGGAAGTCGCCCAGACCGGGCCGAATTTTGAATGCACAAAGTTGGCCCCGCGGCCGGGGTGCGGGGTTTGGCCGACGTCGATGATCTTTTCCAGCTTATCGGTCTTGGTGTCCACCACGACGATCTTGTTCGATGCGTTGGCGGCGGTCAGGAAGTAGCGCCGCGTGGAGTCAAAGCCGCCGTCATGCAGGAACTTGGCCGAGTCGATTTGGACGGTTTTCAGGTTGTCCAGGTCGGTGTAATCGACCATCCAGACCTTGCCGGTTTCCTTGGCGTTGACTAAAAACTCGGGCTTTTGGTGGCTGGCCACGATGGCGGCCACGCGCGGTTCGGGGTGGTATTCGCCGTCCACCGTCATACCGCGGGTAGAGACGATCTTGCGTGGCTTGAGCGTGTCGCCGTCCATCAGCACGAATTGCGGCGGCCAGTAGGTGCCGGCGATGGCGACCTTGTCTTCCTGGCCTTTGAACTTGCTGGTCTCGACGCTGCGCGCCTCCAGGCCGATCTTGATTTCGGCCACGTTGTCGGGCTTTTCCATCCACAGGTCGATCAGGTTCAGGCGCGCGTCGCGGCCAATCACGTATAGATAGCGCCCCGACGCCGACAGGCGCGAGATATGCACCGCGTAGCCGGTCTTGATGATGTTGATGAACTGCTTGGTGTCGCCGTCGATCAGCGCCACCTGACCGGCGTCACGCAGCGTCACCGAGAAGATGTTGTTGATGTTGTAGTTGTTCATCTTCTTCTTCGGCCGCTGGGCCACCGGCACGTATTCCTTGCGCGAGTTTTCCATGTCGGCGAGCGAGAATTCCGGTGGCGTCGGCGGATCATGCTGGACGTAACGCGCCATCAGATCAACCGTGGCCTCGTCCAACTCGCCGGAAGTCAGCCAGTTGGGCATGCCCGCGGGCGAACCGTAGCTGATGAACGCTTTCAGGTACTCGGTGCCTTTGTCTGCTCCGGTCGTAATATCCGGCGTCAGCGGCTTGCCGGTGGCGCCCTTGCGCAGCACGCCGTGGCAGCCCGCGCAACGCTCGAAATAGATCTGACGCGCTTTGTCGAACTCGGCCTGCGTCATTGGCGGCGCCTTGGGGTTGGTCGATTGATGCATCGCTGCACCGGCCAGCGGCGAAGGCGCTCCCTGATAAGTGGCGGCGGCCCCGGACGCGCTGGTCGTGGGCGCGCCCGGCTGGGCCGGCTGGCCTCCTGCCTGAGCTAGCGCAAAACCGGAGCCGAGTAGCATGGCCGTTGTCAACACTGCGGTAAGCGGGGAGAGCTTGGACTTCCTCATGAACGTTTTCCTCGTGATTTCCGTGTCACCCGAGCGGCCTGATGCTTGGATCGCCCGTCGACGGCCGCCTTGAATCTTTGCGGGCAGGCTCATCATGAGCCGCGCGGTCGGTATCGTCCTTGATATGGATTAAGTCAATCGCCAGACATAGCCGCCAAGCGATGTAGAGGTGCTGAACCAAGCCGTAAGGTGGTTTTTTGCCGTCGACGGCGGAAATCCTTTCGTCATTTCCGCCCCCTCCGTCGTCATTTCCGCCTTCGCGGGAATGACGATAGGAAGGAGAGGTGTGCATACGGTAGCCCCAGGGTGAAGGATTTTTCCTCTTGAAGTCACGGATTCAGGTAGCCAATAAATTAGAATTTTCGAATGCTCAAGCACGGAAAATCGTCACCTGAAATTGGTGCTGATTGGTTTCAAATGAACGATTTGACCTTGTTGGTTTTGCTCGACGGCCACGCCAAGCGCAGGTGGCGCGACTTTGGAGCCTCTGAGCAAATCTGCGCGAGCGGGCGCGCCCGGATTCGGGATGGGATGCGAGGCGCAAAGCTTAAAGCTACCGGGCGGTATTGCGAGCATTTGCAACGACGCCGACCGCCCGAATGCGGGATGCGCCAGCCGCGACAGATTTGTTCAGAGGCTCCCTTAGCGGCGGCGCCATGCGCAGGCTGAAACACGCCGTGATGCGCATGGCGGCGCGTCGGCGCTGGTTCGAGGATGCGCTCAAGGCGGCCACGCAGCCCGATGCCAGCCAATTCTCGCCCGCGGCAACCCACTGGAACATCGACTGCTGCGAGTGGCGCTCGGAGCAGCGCCTGCGCGTGGCGGGCTGGGCGCTTGGTGCGCACGGATTGCCAAGCATCGTGGTCATGCGTGGCGGGCGGGAGATCGCCACGTTGAGCAGCGGCCTCAAACGCGAGGATGTGGCGGCGGCATTCCCCGGCTATCCGGACGCGGGCCGCTCGGGTTTCGACGGCGAATGCGATCTGGGCGCGCTCGGCCCCGGTATTGACGTGATCGCCATTGTTGCCAAAGGCGCAGACGGAAGGCAAACCTCGCTGTTGCGGCGTAGCGTGTTCGCGCCCGCGTTCAAGCGCCGCTGGTCGGCGTTACTGGACCAACGCGGCGTGAGCGAGGAGGATATTTTCTACCTGCCCATCGCCACCAGCCATGTGGCCCACGGCGGGGCCGAGGGGATCAAGGAAACCTTCGGCGGCTACGAAAGCCGAACCGTCAAGGTCGGCATTCGGGTCCAGATACTGTACCTGCGCACCACCCGCGGCGCGGCGGCGGACTATGTGTTCGACCCGGACTTCGTCGCCGACAAACGATGCGGTGATCGACTGATCGCCGAGGACGGCCTGAACGACGTGATCCGCTTTGCCGTGACCGAGCAGATGCCGGTGCTGTTCACGCTCAACGGCGGTATCTGGGCCGATTCGGCCTGCGAGGCGCTGGAGTGGGACGTGAACGACGTTTTGGAGCGCGACGCAAACCTGTGTCAATGGAATGAGAACAACCAGGTCATGCCGGACACCGCGTTGGCCGACCTGCCCGGCTCGGTCGATGCGCCGGAACTGGGCCGCTCTTTGAGCCTGAACGTTTACATGAGCAAGACGCGGTTCTACAAAAAGCGCAACTTGCAGCAGGCGGCGCTGCTGATCGCGCGCTTTGCGCAAGAACACCCCCATTTGTTCATCGGCGTTGCCCTTGATCCCGACGTTTACATCAATCCGTTTTTCGAGGGCGCGCAGTGGTATGACTACAACCCGGCGACGCTGCGGCAGTTCCGCCACTGGTTGCGTGGCGACGGACCCTATGCCGGCGACGGCGGCGCGGACGCGCCCGACTTGTCGCGCTATCGTCGTGCGACGTCGTTGACGCTGGCAGAGATCGACGCGCTGGCGGGCAAGCGCCATGCCTCATGGGAGGAGGTCGATGCGCCACGGAAATTTCCAAGGCGGATTCACCCGTTCTGGGAACATCCGTGGTATGCGGTGTGGGAGCAGTTTCGCCGGCATCTGGTCAAGCTGCACTATGACGAATTGTCGCAATGGGTAGCCGAGGCCGGCATTGGCACTGACCGCATCTATTCCTCGCAGGGCTTCATGCCGCCGGGCGAACTGTTTGATCCGATTCCGGAGCGATTGGACAGTGTTGCCAAAAACTACGATACCGCGGGAGTGTCGATTGAAGGTTCCGTGCCCTCGCATGGCCGGCTGGGCGCGATCATCTATGGTGCAAGCGCGATCAACCGCATCCGCATGGAGGGCCAGGCATCGCTGTTTGCCGAGTTCAGGCGCTACAGCCTTGAATGGGCGGTGGTCGAGCACAACACCGCCGACTTGAAAGCGCCACAGCGTCCGGCGACCTATGCGCAAGCCTATTGTTCCTTGCGGGAGATCGTCAACTACGGTGCGCGCTTGGTTTCGCCAATGGCGTGGAACGGCAGTCCCGGCGAGGCGGCGGACACGGACAATTTTCGGGCCTACACCTCGTTGCGGCGCTCGCCGCTGGAAGAGGCCATGACGCACTTCATGCTGGCGCGCGCCGACTTGCCCAGGCGTGCGCGTTTGTGGACCTTTGGCGCGGTGACGCACAGTGATGATGACGGCTGGCAGGTTGGCGAGCAGCCTGCCGTTGCCGCCCATGTCGGCGCGCTGGCAGGGCAATTGGACGTCCAAGGCAGCGCTGTTTTTACCTCACCGCCCGAATTGGCTTGCGCCGCTGGCGACTATCAGGGCGTCGTCGTTCAGGCGCAGGTGCTGGATCCGACGTTGACGCTCGCGCTGGAGGCTCAGACTGATGACGGTTCATGGCGTGCCCTGTGCCTTGCTACGCCGTGGTTGCGGCTCGAACAAAGCGCGGCGGGCGCCTGGATTGCCATCACGCACGCAACGTTTGGATTTGACCGTATCCGGCTCGCCTGGCGTGGGCGGCCCGGCGCGGCCTTGACAATCAACGCGATTGCGTTATATCCACGCTGACAAGACGGGTATTGAAAGCAACGCCACACCTGCCGGAGTCGATGCCTGCAATCGCTTGCCAGTTGGGACAGACACAGTTGGCGCGTTTATCAGCATACGGCGCGAACAACTTGTGGCGCATCACGCTGGTTTCATCTCAACTTATCCGAGGCAGTAGAATTTGCTGGCGGCTCCCAGGGTGGGTTGCGGGTGCCGTTGCTTCATTATTCAGCCCGTGACTATTACAGGAGTCTTGTTCATCATGTTTCGCTTTGCCGCTATCGCCGCCGCCGTTGTCATGTCCATGCCCGCCTTCGCTGACGAGTGCAGCGCGACGGTCGAAGGCAACGATGCGATGCAGTACAACGTCAAAAGCATTGACGTGCCCAAGTCGTGCAAAAGCTTTACCGTCACCCTCAAGCACGTCGGAAAGTTGCCCAAGGCCAGCATGGGCCATAACTGGGTGCTGGCCAAAACCGCCGACGCCGCCGCGGTCGCCAAAGACGGCATTGCCGCTGGTTTGAAGGCTGACTACATCAAAGCCGGCGATCCGCGTGTCATCGCGCATACCAAAATGCTCGGTGGCGGTGAGAGTGATTCGGTCACTATCGACGTGGCCGGAAAGCTCAAAGCGGGCGAGCCTTACGAATATTTCTGCACCTTCCCTGGCCACGTGGCGCTCATGAAAGGCACGCTGCAAATCAAGTAACTTGGGTAGCGCGTTCCGCCGCGCGCGGCGGCCAAACAAACGGGAGCCTTCAGGCTCCCGTTTTGCGTTGAATGCCCGCCTCTTTTTTAGCCGACTTCCGGCCAACGCTGACGCAGCAGACTCCAGGCCAGCAGGCCGACGGCCATGAAGGCTGCCGACGATAAGGCCAGACCCGTGGCCGAATGCATCACCAGCGGCGCAACGGCGCCTGCCACCACGCCGTTGGCGGCGGAGCCAACCACTGCTTGCAGCGACGAGGCCATGCCGCGGCGGGTGGGGTGCAAGTCCAGCACCAGCAGCGTCACCACCGGCACCATCAGCGCCCAGCCGAACGCATAGATGGCGATTGGCCACAGCGACCACCAGGCGTTGGGCGCAAGCACCGCATTGGCGACAAGGTTGAGCACCGACACTACCAGCATGATGCGGATGCCATACGCGATCTGACGGCGTGGCCGCACCTTGCCTGCCATGCGGCCCGACAACCACGCACCTGCCATGATGCCAGCAACGATCAACACGAACAGCCAGAAAAATCGGGTCGGTTTGAGCCGCAGCACGTCACCGAGAAACACCGGCGCCGATAGCACGTACAGAAACATGCCGTTGAACGGTATGCCCGAGGCCAGCACCAGCAGCAAAAACCGTGGGTCGCTAAGCAGTTGCCAGTAGCCGCGCATCAAATGTCCGGTCTGAAACGACTGGCGTTGTGCGGGTGGCAACGTTTCGGGCAGCAGGCGCCAGTTAGCCAGCGTCAGCGCCGCACCGACGCCGACCAGCAACCAGAAGATGGCGCGCCAGCCCGACCACTCAAGCAGCAAGCCACCGACCAGCGGGGCGATGGCCGGAGCGATGCCGAAATAGATGGTGATCTGGCTCATCACCTTTTGCGCTTCGGAGGGCGTGAACAAATCGCGCACCACCGCGCGCGAGACCACGATGCCAGCGCCGGTGGCAAGCCCTTGCAGCGCGCGGAAAAAGATGATCTGGCCGATGGTTTGCGACAGCGCGCAGCCGGCGGAGGCGAGCGTGAACACCACCAGTCCCCACAGCACCACCGGGCGGCGGCCAAAGCTGTCGGACAGCGCGCCGTGAAACAAGTTCATGAAGGCAAAGCCAAACAGGTAGGCCGAGAAGGTCTGTTGCAACTGCAACGGCGTGGCCCCAGTCGACGCGCCTATGGCCGAGAACGCCGGCACGTAAGTGTCGATTGAAAATGGCCCTATCGTGCCCAGCATTGCCAGCAGCAACGCCAAGGCCCAGCGCGGTGCTTTCCACGGGTGGGTGGTGTTGGACGTCATGCGCAATACTGTTCAATGACCGCGCCTGCGGCGCATGACAAATGGTTAGTGTGACGCGCCACGGGCGCGGTAATCCCCATTTGTCATTCGTGATTCGTCATCCGTCATTGCCCATCTGTCATCTTCAGATCGTGTCGATGAAGCTGCGCAGTTTGTCCGAGCGGGTCGGGTGCTTGAGTTTGCGCAGTGCCTTGGCCTCGATCTGACGGATGCGCTCGCGTGTCACGTCGAACTGTTTGCCCACCTCTTCCAGTGTGTGGTCGGTGCTCATTTCGATGCCGAAGCGCATGCGCAGCACCTTGGCCTCGCGCGGGGTAAGGGTGTCGAGGATGTCCTTGACCACGTCGCGCAAGCCGGCTTGAACGGCGGCGTCGGCCGGGGCGGTGTTGTTGGTGTCTTCGATGAAATCGCCCAGGTGCGAATCGTCGTCGTCGCCAATCGGGGTTTCCATCGAGATCGGCTCCTTGGCGATTTTCATGATCTTGCGGATCTTGTCCTCGGCGATTTCCATCTTGGCGGCCAGCAGGCCGGCGTCCGGCTCGAAGCCGAACTCCTGCAAGTGCTGGCGGCTGATGCGGTTCATTTTGTTGATGGTCTCGATCATGTGCACCGGGATGCGAATGGTGCGCGCCTGGTCGGCAATCGAGCGCGTGATGGCCTGCCGAATCCACCACGTGGCGTAGGTGGAAAACTTAAAGCCGCGCCGGAACTCGAACTTGTCCACCGCTTTCATCAGGCCGATGTTGCCCTCCTGGATCAGGTCGAGGAATTGCAGGCCGCGGTTGGTGTACTTCTTGGCAATTGAGATCACCAGGCGCAAGTTGGCCTCGATCATCTCCTTCTTGGCCTCGCGCGAGGACGCCTCGCCCTCGTTCATGTGCTTGTTGATGTCCTTGAGTTCGTCCAGCGGCACGACCACGCGCGCCTGCAAGTCGATCAGCTTTTGTTGCAAGTCCTGAATCGGGGGAATGTTGCGCGCTATCACCGCGCTCCAGGGTTTGCCGACAGCGGCCTGCTTTTCAACCCATTTCAGGTTCAGCAACTGCGATGGCGCGCGCTGGCCGTGGCGGTCGCGGCCGGAGAAGTCGGCGATGAATAGCTCCTGCGGATAACCGCATTTGTCGACGATCACGCGGCGCAGCTCGCGCTCGTACCTTCGCACGTCGTCCACCTGGCCGCGTAGCATGTCGCACAGTTTTTCAATCGTCTTGGCGGTGAAGCGAATCGTCATCAGACGCTCGGACAGCCCGCGCTGCGCCTTGACGTAGGCGGGAGACCCCCAACCGTCTCTGTCATAGGCTCTGTGCACCTTCTCGAACAGCGAGCCGATTTCGTCGAAACGCTCCAGTGCCTGGGTCTTGAGCGCTTCCAGCATCTTGGTCATCGACTTGTTGGGGCCGCCCTTGCCGTCGTCATCGTCTTCGTCGTATTCGTCGAAGTCCTCCTCGGCCACGTAGTCGTCGTTTTCGTTGGCATCGGAAAAACCGTCCACCACGGTATTGATGATGATCTTGCCTTCGCGGATCTCGGCGGCCATGCGCAAAATCTCGGCAATCGTCGCCGGACTGACGCTGATGGCTTCCATCATCGCCATCAGGCCGGCTTCGATGCGCTTGGCGATTTCGATTTCGCCTTCGCGCGTGAGCAACTCTACCGTCCCCATTTCGCGCATGTACATGCGCACCGGGTCGGTGGTGCGGCCAAATTCGGCATCGACGGTGGACAACGCGGCCTCGGCTTCTTCCTCGGCCTCTTCCTCGGTGGCAGTGGTGGTGCCCTGATTGGTCAGCAGCAGGGTTTCGGCATCGGGGGTTTGCTCGTACACGGCAACGCCCAGGTCGTTGAGCATCGACACCACTGCTTCCAGTGTTTCGGTCTCGACCAGTTTGTCGGGTAGATGATCATTGATTTCGCCGTGCGTCAGATAGCCGCGCGTCTTGCCCAGCTTCAGCAGCGCTTTCAAGTTGGCGCGGCGAGCGCTCATCTCCTCCTCGGACAACACGCCTTCATCCAGGCCAAACTCTTTCATCAAGGCCCGTTCCTTGGCCTTGCTGATCTTCATGCGCAGAGGCTTGGGCTTCTCGGCATCGCTGGGTTCGGGGGCGGCTTGCGGCTCGCCCTCCAGATCGGATTCGATCTCCGCCAGATCCGGATCGTCGGCCAGCGGCTTGTTGCGCTTGGTTGCCGGGGACGATTTTTCAGCCGCCTTAACCTTCTTGGCTGGACGGCCTACCGATTTGACCGCGGCGTTGCCGGTTTTGGGTTCAAGCTGCTCGGTTTTGTCCTTTTTCACCACCTTGGCGGCGGGTTTTTTGACCGGCTGGATGGTCTTGTCGCTGGTCTTGTTGACGGCTGGCTTCTTGGCTGCCGGTTTGGCGCTCGCCTTGACCTCGGGCTTGGATTTGGCGGCTGCCTTTGTCGGGGGTTTGGGTTTGGCGGCGGATTTCGCGGCAGGCTTGGCGGACTTTGGGCGGGCGGACATGGATCAACCTCGATATTGCAACAGTGGGTTAACGGCTTCGAAACGGGCAACGCGACGCCGCTTGGACGTTGAACTCAGAACTAACAAGGGCAAACGACCGGCAGATCTTTGATCAAGGCGCCGTTCGCAAAAAAGCCGTCAGGGGCAAGATAGGCGGGCGATCATTTGGAATGCAGTCCTTGCGGAAAATTGGCCGCCTCATCGCGAGGTGCGCATCGACGTTGGCGCGCCGGCCGCTTCCGGAGGTGCTGCTGTCGCTCTTGCCGGTGACAAGCCTTCAATTATACCTTCTGGGTCGACAGCCGTACACATTTTGTTTCTGTGTAGTAAAATCAGCCGGTTAACGACCAATTGGGCGGGTAATCACCGCCCATTTTTTTTGGGTGATCGGCGTAGGGCCATCGGTCAGTGACACAGCAGCAGGCAATCAGCGATACCGTGAGCGATACCGTGCGGGGACTCGGTTTCGATCTGGTGGAATTTGAACGTTCCGCCGACGGGTTGCTGCGCGTGACCATTGACCATCCTTGGTCGCCTAGTTCGGGAGCAGCTCAGCCGGTGACGGTGGATGACTGCGAGCGTGTGACACGCCAATTGCAGTACGCGCTGGAGGTGGATAACGTTGACTATCGGCGACTTGAGGTGTCTTCGCCGGGGATCGACCGGCCGCTGCGCCACGCGCGGGATTTTGAACGTTTCGACGGTGAAGTGGTCGATCTGGTGCTGAAGGAGCCGATTGGCGCTGCCGCCGCGGGTCAAGTGGCAGCCAACCGCAAGAGGTTTCGCGGCGTGCTGCGGCGTGCGCAAGGCGGCGGCTGGCAGGTGAGGTGGCGCGACGAACCGGCGGCGCTCAAGCCGGGGCAGCGCGTCAGCGCCAAACGCGCGTTGGCGCCTGAGCAGGTGCTTGACTTTGCGTTGGACGAGCTGCATTCGGCGCGGCTGGCGCCGGTGGTCAATTTCAAGGGCCGTGCCCGTGCTGGCAACGGGCGGGCCGGGAAAACCGTGGAGTAGATGCAAATCATGAATCGCGAACTGTTGATGCTGGTCGAGGCAATTTCGCGCGAGAAGAACGTTGAACGTGACGTGGTGTTCAACGCCGTCGAGGCGGCGCTCGCGCAGTCGGCCAAGAAGCTATACGAGGGCGAGGTCGATATCCGCGTCGCGGTGGATCGCGAAACCGGCAATTACGAAACCTTTCGCCGCTGGCTGGTGGTGCCTAATGAGGCCGGATTGCAAAATCCCGATGCCGAAGAACTGCTGATGGACGCCAAGGACCGCGTCGAGGACGTGGAGATCGGCGAGTACATCGAGGAGGGCGTCGAGTCAGTGCCGATAGGACGCATCGGCGCGATGGCGGCCAAGCAGGTGATTTTGCAGAAAATTCGCGACGCCGAACGCGAAATGCTGCTCAACGACTTCATGAGTCGGGGCGACAAAATATTCGCCGGCACTGTCAAGCGCATGGATAAAGGCGACATCATCGTCGAGTCCGGCCGGGTCGAAGGACGCTTGCGGCGCAGCGAAATGATCCCGAAAGAAAACCTGCGCAATGGCGACCGTGTGCGGGCGATGATTATGGAAGTCGATTTGACGTTGCGCGGCGCGCCGATTCTGCTGTCGCGTTCGGCGCCTGAGTTCATGGTGGAACTGTTTCGCCAGGAGGTGCCCGAAATCGAACAGGGTTTGCTGGAAATAAAAACCTGCGCCCGCGATCCGGGCAGTCGCGCCAAGATTGCGGTGCTCAGTCACGACAAGCGGGTCGATCCGATAGGCACATGCGTTGGCGTGCGCGGCACGCGGGTTAACGCCGTCACCAACGAACTGGCCGGCGAGCGGGTGGACATCGTGCTGTGGTCGGACGATCCGGCGCAGTTCGTCATCGGCGCGCTGGCGCCGGCCAATGTCTCGTCGATTGTGGTGGACGAGGAAAAGCACGCCATGGACGTGGTGGTTGACGAGGAAAATCTGGCCATCGCCATTGGCCGCGGCGGACAAAACGTGCGGCTGGCGTCCGATTTGACGGGCTGGAAGATCAACATCATGGACGCCGACGAATCGGCGCAGAAGCAGGCGCAGGAAACCGGCGCGCTGCGCCAGTTGTTCATGGAAAAGCTCGACGTGGACGAGGAAATTGCCGACATCCTTATCGAGGAAGGCTTCGCCAGCTTGGAACAGGTGGCCTACGTGCCGATTGAGGAAATGCGCGAAATCGAGGCGTTCGACGACGATACCGTTGACGAACTGCGCGCCCGTGCCAAGGATGCCCTGTTGACGATGGATATCGCGCGCGAGGAAAGCGTCGAGTCTGTGTCGCAGGAGCTGCGCGACCTGGAGGGCATGACGTCGGAGCTGATTGCCAAGCTGGCTGGCGCTGGCGTGCAAACGCGCGACGACCTGGCCGATTTGGCCGTGGATGAACTGATCGAGATCACCGGGCAGCCCGAAGAGCAGGCCCGTGCCCTGATCATGAAGGCGCGCGAGCACTGGTTCGCGGGTCAAGAGTAAAAATCATGGAAGCAGGGGCCGTATATGACGAACACCACCGTTGCCGAATTCGCGAACGAGCTGAAAACTCCCGCCGATGTGTTGCTGGAGCAATTGAAGGCCGCGGGCGTGGCCAAGCGGACGACGTCCGACGCGCTAACCGATAACGATAAGCTGAAGCTGCGGAACTATCTGCAAGCCAGCCACGGCACCACCGGCGCGGCGCGTAAGAAGATTACGCTGACCAAAAAGATTACCAGCGAGATTAAACAGGCCGATGCCACTGGCAAGGCGCGCACGATTCAGGTCGAGGTGCGCAAAAAACGTACCTTTGTCAAGCGCGAGGATGAGCAAGGCGCGCCCTCGCAGGAGATGGCGTCCGTTGTTGCGGCGCCGGAGCCGGTTGCCGCGCCGGTGATCGACGCTGCCGAGCAGTCGCGCCGCGAAGAACAAGCGCGCCGCCAGGCCGAACTGCTGCGCCGCCAGGAAGAAGAAGCCGCGGAAAAACGGCGTCAGCGCGAGCAGCAGGAGCAAGAGCGCGTTGCCGCCGAACAAGCGCGCCACGCCGCACAACAACCTCCCCCGCTCGAAACACCGGCGCCTGAACCCGAGGCTGAAGTTCCATCGCCCCAAGAGTCTGAGGTAACCACGGCCTCCGCGGATACCGCCGATGCTCCTGCGGCGACGCCAAAGCCGCCCGCGCCCGCCGAGGCCAGCGCGCCCGACGACAAGCAGGCGCAAGCCGAACGCGCGCGCGAGCAGGAAGCCAACCGCCGCAAGGCGCTGGCCGAGGCTGAGGCCATCCGCGCCATGATGAGCGCGCCGCGCAAGGTGCTGGTGGCCAAAAAACCCGCTGACCGCAATAAATCCGGCGAAGCCAAGCCGGCTGCCGCCAAGAGTGTGCCAGGCAAATCCGCAGCCGCCAAAACCGCCAAGAGCGGCACGGCCGCGCCGACGGCGAACAAGGAAGTCAAGTCGGCCAAGCTGTCGTCCAGTTGGGCCGCCGATCCGGCCAAGAAAAAGGGTATTCCAACGCGCGGTGATTCCAGCGGTGGCCGCGGCGGTTGGCGCGGCGCTCCCAAGGGTCGGCGTGGCGAGCGCGAACGCGACGACCAGGCAGCCGCCATCGCCGCTTCGGTGGAGCAGCGCGTTATCGAGGTGCACGTGCCCGAGACGATCACCGTGGCTGAACTGGCGCACAAGATGTCAATCAAGGCCAGCGAAGTCATCAAGGCGCTGATGAAGATGGGCCAGATGGTCACCATCAACCAGCCACTGGATCAGGATACGGCCATGATCGTGGTCGAAGAGATGGGCCACACCGCCGTCGTTGCCGCGCTGGACGATCCGGAGGCGTTTACCGAGCAAGAGGTGCAGGCGCAGGCCGCCGAGGCGCTGCCGCGTCCGCCGGTGGTCACCGTCATGGGCCACGTCGATCACGGCAAGACCTCGCTGTTGGACTACATTCGCCGCGCCAAGGTGGCGGCGGGCGAAGCCGGCGGTATTACCCAGCACATTGGCGCCTATCACGTCAAAACGTCAGGCGGTGTGGTGTCGTTCCTTGACACGCCGGGCCACGAGGCGTTTACCGCCATGCGCGCGCGCGGCGCGCAGGCCACCGACATCGTGATTTTGGTGGTCGCAGCCGATGACGGCGTGATGCCGCAGACACGAGAGGCCGTCAAGCACGCCAAGGCCGCTGGCGTGCCGATTGTGGTCGCCATCAACAAAATCGACAAGCCCGAGGCCAACCCCGACCGCGTGCGCAGCGAACTGGTGGCCGAGGAAGTGGTGCCGGAAGAGTTCGGCGGCGACTCGCCTTTCGTTTCCGTTTCAGCCAAAACCGGACAGGGCATCGACGAGCTGCTGGAGCAGGTGCTGCTGCAAGCCGAGGTACTCGAACTCAAGGCGCCGATTGACGCTGCCGCCAAAGGTCTGGTGATTGAGGCCAGTCTGGACAAGGGGCGCGGCCCGGTGGCCACGGTGCTGGTACAGTCCGGCACGCTGAAAGTGGGCGACGTGGTACTGGCCGGTCAGACCTCGGGCCGTGTGCGCGCCATGCTGGACGAAAACGGCAAACCGGCCAAGTCCGCCGGTCCCTCGATTCCGGTCGAGATTCAGGGTTTGGCCGACGTGCCGCAGGCCGGCGACGAATTCATGGTGCTGGCCGATGAGCGCCGCGCGCGCGAGATCGCCACTTACCGCGCCGGCAAGTTCCGCAACACCAAGCTGGCCAAGCAGCAGGCCGCCAAGCTGGAAAACATGTTCGCCGACATGTCGGCGGGCGAAGTCAAGCAGTTGCCCATCATTTTGAAGGCCGATGTGCAAGGCTCGCAGGAGGCGCTGGCCGCGTCGCTGCTCAAGCTCAGCACCGACGAGGTCAAGGTGCAGATGGTTTACACCGGCGTCGGGGGTATCAGCGAAAGCGACGTCAATCTGGCTATTGCCTCCAAGGCGGTCATCATCGGCTTCAACACTCGCGCCGACGCCGGCGCGCGCAAGTTGGCCGAGGCCAATGATGTCGAAATCCGCTACTACAACATCATCTACGACGCCGTTGATGATTTGAAAGCGGCCATGTCCGGGATGCTGGCTCCAGAGCAGAAGGAAGAAGTCATTGGCATGGCCGAAATCCGCACTGTCTTCGTCGCTTCCAAGATCGGCACGGTGGCCGGCTGCATGGTCACCCAAGGGCTGGTGCGGCGCGACGCGCGCTTCCGCCTGCTGCGCGAGCACGTAGTCGTCTACAGCGGCGAGCTGGAATCGCTCAAGCGCATGAAAGACGACGTGCGTGAGGTCAAGGAAGGCTTTGAGTGCGGTATCAAGCTGAAGAACTACAACGACATCAAGGAAGGCGATCAACTGGAGTTCTTCGAGATCAAAGAGATCGCCAGGACGTTGTAATGAGCCGGCCCTGCAAAATTCGTCCCAGTGTTCCATGACGCTGGCGCGCCAGCCGTGACGCATAAAACTGGCGCAGTCTCACCCTCTCGTCATTCCCGCCCCCTCCGTTGTCATTCCCGCGAAGGCGGGAATCCAGCGGCGCTTCGAAGAACGGCTATCCGAGAATGATGGTTATGGCTGGCGGATGGATACGCCGATGGATTTTTGCTTTCGCGAAAATGACGATGGGAAAAGTCGGTTTGATTGAGGGGCAAGAATGACAGCCCGTGGATTTCCGGAGAATTATTAGAGGTTTGATTTATTCAGGATCGAATCAACTGCTACCGTTCTTTTTCTTTTTTTTATTTGCGGCGGCAGAAGAAGCGGCGGCGGTGACGGTTTGAATAATTTGTGCGCTTTGCTCTTGTTTGCTTTTTTGAGATTTTCTCTGCTCATATAGAGCATGAAAATTGACTACGTCAAGCTGCACTGGTGAAAATCCTCCACGAACAATAAGATCGGTAACGTTGCTGCGTAGATAGGGGTAGATGATTTGAGGGCATACCACGTTCAATATGGCGCCTAATTGTTCATCTGTCACGTTGTCGATATCAAAAAGACCGGATTGCTTGCAGTCGACTTTGAACAAAATTTTTCCCAGGATTTTGGCCTGTATAGTAGCGTCTACGCTGATTTCATGAACATTGGGGCCTATCGCAATCGGTTCGACGTTGACATCAAGGGATATTTCCACCTCCGGTTTTTCCTCCATAAGCAAAACCGAGGGTGAATTGGGTTGCTCGAACGAGGCTTTTTTTAAATATAAGCGCTTGATGTTGAATATGGGTTGGCCGTTCATGATGGTAATGAGGACTAAGGTTAAAGGAAATTAATGATCGGATTACGTGGAGCAGGGCGAGTCAACTTTTTGGGTCCAACTGGGGCGCTAAATTTTCTCCATCCATATTCCTCACTATTGGGTTGCCCTTGCGCGTGCATTTGCTGAAAGATCAATCGGAATTATTTGATGGTTCATTTTCGTGCATTTCATACAGTTGCTTGGTACGGGGTAAGCGAAATTCTGCTTCGTTGCCGATAACGTCGGGTAAGGTTCTGATGAATCTGAATGGGTTGAAGTTTGCTATTTCTTTAACTTTCATGAGGTTTGACAGGACATTTTTTGGGATAAATGAAAAGTTCAAGGGGCCAAAAGACGTCGCTTCTGATCCGTGGCCCAGAGATTGGCTGTATTTGTTTGCCTCACCTACATCGGTTGAATTCTGGGCGATGTAGGCGCCAATTTTTGGATCATAATATTTATCGCCATCATAGTGCAACCCGGTTTCCGAGTCGATGTATTGACCGGGTAGTCTTATGGGCTGGTCTATGTTGTGCGGATTGAATTCTTCTTCGATGTTTCCCCATGGGTCGAATTTAGCAGCCCAGACAATATTTTCTTTCTGGTCAATCAAGGCTGTAGGGATGCCGAAGTGATTGCAGAGATAATAATGGATTGTGACCGGTCCTTGCGCATCTTGTTTCATTTCTTCCAGGCCATCGCGCATGCTTGCAATGATGTCGCTTGTCTTTTGCAGTATGCTTGGCATGGCGTGTCCTTTCATTGCCTCGCCTTGAGTGCTTGTTATTTTTTGCAGACTGGCTTCCATTTTCTGGCTGATCTCTGCAATCATGGCATTGGTGCGGTGTACCTTGGCAATGCCTGATAACGCGTCTCCTTTTCCAGTCCGGCTGGATTGGAATACTTCTTGCAAAGTGTTTTCCAATTTCTTTTGCATTAGCTCTGGTATTTCAGTGACGATGTTTTGTACCATCACCAATGTGTGATCCAGGCCCAGTTGATTCCTTTGATCTTTGGGCATGGCTGCCTTGATGCTTTGCACTAGCAGGTGAGGTTTGGCTTCAGGCGCTCCGTCGGCTGTCGTGCTTAATCTGATCAATGGTATGAGGGAATTAGGCTCATAGATGGTTTGTACGATGTCTCGCGTGCCATCTTCTTTCATTTGTTCCGTGTGTACCAGTCGATGGCTGTCCCAGCCGTAGTAGGTAAGATGTTCGTGTTTTCCATCCCTGATTGCTTTTTTTAGTCTCCTGCCCAACGCATCATAGGTGTATCGGCTTTCGCGGGATTCGGTTATGTTGCCTTGCGCATCGATGTTTTCAATATGCACGGCGGTTAATTGGTTATCGCCGTCGTAGAACAGACGCTGGCGGTTGTGTTGTCCGTCGGCAGTTTGACGGATTTGTTCGACGCGGTTGCCTTGGGCGTCGTAACGCCAGGCGCAATCTTGGTGAAAGCCGACGCGATTGCTCAGCCATTTGTCTATGCTGTCCTGATGCTGGGCAATGCTGACGTCTTGCGTCAGTAGGTTGAATGCAGGGTCTTGCCAGCGTAGGTGGTGATGAAGCAGTTCGGCCCAGTTTTGCCGTTGTTGCGGGGTGGGCATCTGGCCGGGTAGGCGATTGCCGGCTGGGTCGATGTCCCAGCGTTGTGTCACTTCTGGCGTCAGGCTATCGGCTTGCGCCCGCAAACGGCCGGCCGCGTCGTAGCCGTAGCGCAGGATTTGAGCCGGTGTCCGTATGGCGATGAGTTGTCCCAAGGGGTCGTAGAGGTATTGTCTGCGGACAATTTGGTCTACCAGCTCCCGTGGCACGGAATCGGCTGCTTGCAAGGGCAGAGCATCCAGTTGGGTGTCCTGCAACCGTCCCATGTTGTCCCATTGGTTGATTCGTGTGAGCAGCGCGGGCGCTAAGTTTTCAGTTGATTGGGAGCTTTGGAGGGTATGCCATTGGCGCTTGATTTCTTGGCACAGGGCGTTTCTTTCAAAGTCGATCAAGTCATGGCCGTTGTGCATCAGGCTTTGTATTTGCCCCAGATTGTCGAGGCGCCATTGGATTTGTCCTACGTTTTGCAGTTCGCTTTCTTGCCGATCACCCGAAGGATCAAACGTGTGGGTGATGCGGTGTTCGTATTCGATGGGTGGCGCTGCATGGGGTGTCGCGGCGTCTTGTGTTTTGTACAGTCGCTGTAGCTCGCCAATGATGCGTCCCAGGCCGTCGCGTTCGATTTCAATGCGGCTTTGCAGCCGTTCTTCAATTTGTTCCTGTTCCTGGGTGATTAAATAAACACTGGCTGCTTTCAATTGCCCTGCCTGGTCCCATTCGTAGCGCTGGCTTTGGCGTTCGCTGGCTTGTGTTGCCGGCAGTTGCCGCTCGATGAGACGGCCTGTTGTGCTCCACAGGTAATGGATCGTGTCTTGCTCCAGGTCGATTTCCGCTTGTGTTGTCTGGGTGGCGCCGTCTCCGCTGGTTTGTGTGAGTTGCCCGGCGGCGTCCCACTGGTAACGTTGCACCCTGCCGTCAAAGCCGGTTTCTTGTATCAGCCGATCCATGACATCCCAGGCAAACCGGCTTTGTGCGCCGTTTTCGTTGGTGAGGGCGATGAGCCGGCCAGCTTCGTCCCGGCTCATTTGTAGGGCAAATTCTCCCAGGCTGATCTGGACGATGCGGCCCAAGGGGTCGCGGCTGATCTGTAGGAGGCTGTCGGGGATGTTCTCATCGGGTTGGACGCGGGTGAGGTTGCCCTGATGGTCGTACTGGTAGCGCCGGGTCTGGCTGTTGGGCAGGCGCGCTGCGATGACGCGGCCGGCGTGATCGTGCTCGTATTGCGTGGTGTTGCCCAAAGGGTCGGTTTCTTCGGTGACATTGCCCCAGCGGTCGTATTCCCATTGGGTGCTGTGGCCTGAGCGGTCGGTGTAGCCAAGCAGCAGTCCGGCATCGTTGTATTGCAGGTGGTGAGTGCCGCTGTGAGCGTCTTCGATTTGCGTCGGGAGGTCGCAGGTGAAGGCTTGTTCCTTGGGATCGGGGTAGTGGTAGCGCTCTACGCGGCCGTCTGCATGGGTGACTTGGGTGCGCCGCCCCCAATCGTCGTTTTCATAACGAGTGGCCGCGCCCGTAGGGCCGTAGCTGATGGTGATGCAGCCGGTTTGGTCATAGTTTCGGACGCAGTGATTTTTTCCGGGTTGCTGCACTTCGATGATGTTGCCCTGCATATCGAATCGGGTCGAGGTTTTGCGCTCCAGCGGGTCTATGTGGGCGACTAGGCGCCCGCTTTCGTCGTACTGGTAGCGCATGACGGAGCCGTCGGCCCTGTGGTGCGCTGTGAGCCGGTTTAAGCCGCCCCAGCCTTCGCAGTGGTAGATTTGTCTGCGCTTGAAGCTGTCGGTAACGACGGTTGCGTTTGCGGGCGTGCCTATCGGTGAGGGGGGCAGATGCTGATATTCAAAGCGATAGCTTAGGCTTTGCTCGTGGGTGGATTCGGCGACTTTGACTTCGGGTTCAACGCCGTCATAACGGTATCTGCGCCAGGGGCCGCTACAGTGGCGCTGGCCGCTGATGCGGTGGTCATGCCACTCGAATTCGCGCACCAGTTCTCCTGAACGGTCATGTACGGTGGCAAGTTGCCCCTGCCGGTTGTAGCCGTAGCGGACGAGGAATACGGGATCGGGGGCGAAGTGCAGCGGGTCGTGCTCAAGTTCGACGCCTGCCAGCCGCCAGCCGTCGTCGGCGCCCCAGGGGGCTTGCGCCTGCCGGCCTGCGTGGATGCGCTGGTGATACAGCCGGTAGCGCCGGCCTACGCCGTCGGTAAGAACGGTCGGGCGCCCGGCTGGCAAAGGGGTGTCGCTGTCGCGCCATGCGTAATAACGCTTGTCCGATTCGTGGCCTTCGCTGTACTGGTAGTGCTGGCTGCGCCCAAAGCGATCTATCCGCAGTGCGAGGCGCCAGCGCTGGGCAACCGGGCTGGCGTCATGCTGGTGCGCGTGCGTATCGTCGGCATGGTCGTGGTGCTGATGGCTTGGATCATTGTGGTTTTTACCGGCAGCGGTGTCGGCAGCTTTGCTGGCGTTATCCTGAGTTACCGCGACGGGGGTAAAAACCGAAAATATGCCGCCGCCGCTGGAGACGAAAATGTGGTGCTCGTCTGCCGCCAATTCGGCGCTGATCTTGGCAAAGCGGGGTTGGCGCGACCACGCCGGAAGATAACCATGAGTGTCTTTCCCGCCGCGCAGCAGCCAGGTGTCTTCGCTCGGGCTGTAGCGCTGCTCTCCTGGTCTCAAGGGTTGAGAAAAAGTGATGACCCGTCCGGTGGCGTCAAACAACAAAACGCAATCAGCCCGTAGCTCAAGACTGACTTCGAGGGGCAGATGCCAGCCGTGACCCAGGAGCCCGCAGGCGGATTCATGTGCCGCGCTGACGTGGCTGCTGTAGCGGCGCTGCCATATCACTGGCAAGGCACCGGGCAAGGTGAAATCCAACTCTTCTTGCCCAAGCAGTACCAAGGCGCCCAACTGCGGGTTGACGAACGAATCGACTGTGACGCTGCCGGGATGCGCGCAGCAAGGGATGCCTCCGCGTGAATTGGTTAAGACAACCAGCGACTCCGGCGTGATCAGACTTTTGCACAGGGCCGTGTAGCTTTCGAGCAATACAAGCTTGTCGAGCATGAACGCTTCCTCCTCCTACTGAATTTTCTGCTGATTGTAGGTAGTCGGTCAAGTGTATTCGCCGCGTCAGTGAAAATTTGATGGAAGATTGATTTCAACCACGATTTCTGCATTTGCGCATCATTTGAACGAGACCATTATTTGGTTTGCTTTTTCGACGTTGGCGCGGCGTATGTACTGTCATGCGGTACTCATGGGCTGGCGAATCTGGTTTTTCAGGTAAAACGCAAACTGATGTGACGCGATGTTGCGAGCATTTGCTTGCGCTTTTGCCGTGGCAAATAAGCGTTCTCATCGATGTCGCGCGTCGCGTGTAACTTTGCGTCGGCGCTTACTCTGAGTTTTGCAGGCCAAGGCCTCGTCGGGGCCCAGTGAATAAGTGCGCCTTTAGGGAAAAATCTATCGCGGCTGGCGCGTTGCTTTTGGTTTATTCAGAAGGCTGGTATTCGGGTACGCGGCGTTTGAGATCCGTGCGTAGTGCTTCGGGCGCGGGAGCGGGGCCGAGCGAGTCGATCCAGGCGGCGATGGCGGTGTCGGCGTCGGCAGCGGAGGTGGGCACTTTGGCTACGCGTAGTTTGGGATGCGGGGTCGGGGCGCTGGTTTCGTCGTCGGCCAGCAGTTCTTCGTACAGTTTTTCGCCGGGACGCAGGCCGGTGTAGGCGATGGGGATATCGCATTCGGACTTGCCCGACAGGCGGATCAGCAGGCGTGCCAGGTCAGCGATTTTGACCGGCTCGCCCATGTCGAGTACGAAGGTCTGGCCCGATTCGCCCATCAGTCCGGCTTGCAGCACCAGTTGCGCGGCTTCTGGGATGGTCATGAAGTAGCGCACGATGTCGGGGTGGGTGACGGTGACCGGGCCGCCCTGTTCGATCTGTGTTCTGAACAAGGGTACGACCGAGCCGCTGGAGCCGAGCACGTTGCCGAAGCGCACCGACACGAAGCGGGTGGCCGGGTACTGGGCCGCCGCCGCTTGCACGGCTTGTTCGGCCAGTCGCTTGCTGGTGCCCATGACGTTGACCGGGTTGACGGCCTTGTCGGTTGATACCAGTACGAAGCGCGCCGCGCCCGCCTCGCCGGCCGCGCGGGCGGCGTGTAGCGCGCCCATGCTGTTGGTATGCAATGCTTCAATGGCGTTATGCCCTTCCATTAGCGGCACGTGTTTGTAGGCGGCGGCGTGCAGCACTACGTCGGGCGGGTGCGCACGCATGATGGCGCGCAGGCGCTCGGCGTCACGCACGTTGGCGGTGTAGTAGTCGCAGGGCAGCGTGGGATGGCTGCGTTGCAACTCCTGCTCCAGTTGGTAGGTGGCGTATTCGGACAGGTCGACGCATACCAGACGGGCGGGGCCGAAGCGCGCGACTTGGCGGCACAGCTCAGAGCCGATGGAGCCGCCCGCGCCGGTGAGCAGCACGGTCTGGCCGCGCAGCATGGTGGATAGGCCGCGCTCGTCCAATTGCACCGGGGCGCGGCCTAGCAGGTCTTCCAGCCGAACTTCGCGCAGCGCCGCTGTACCGGGGCGCAGCAGTTCGTCGGCGCTGGGCAAGGCGAGCAGGTTCAGGCCGGCGCCGGCCCAGCGCAGCATGATTTCGCGCCGCAGCGGGGTGCCGGGCGCGCAGGCCAGCAGCACGGTGCTGACTTGCCGCGTGGCGGTGATGTCGGCCAGCGCGCCTGGCGCACCGAGTACCGGCACGCCTTGCAGTGTGCGCCCTTGATCTTGCGTGTGCGGCGATATCACGCCGACCACGCACCAACCGGCCACGCCCTTGAGGGTGCGCAGTGCTTGATCGGCTTCTTCCAGCGTGCCGGCGATCAGCAGCGGTTGCTGCGGCGCGGCGCTGGATTGGGTGCGCGCCCGTTCGTTCAAGCTGCGCCACGACGCGCGCGCGCCAGCCAGCAGCACCAGCGCGAGCAGGGCGTCGATCAAAAACACTGAGCGCGGAAAATCATCGATGCGCAAGCCCATCACCGCCGCCGTGGTCAACAACGTGCCCAGCGCCACCGCGCCGGCCAGCCGGCGCAGATCGGCCAGACTGATGTAGCGCCACGACTGCCGCGGCACTCGCATCAGTGCCAGCCCGAGCGCCATGCACGGCAGCGCGATGGAGGTGGTGTACAGCGCCAGCTCAAAGTACGGGCGCGGTAGGCCGAAGTTGAAGCGCAGCCAGAACGCCAGCCACCACGATAGCGCGATCAGCGGCAGATCGATCAGCCAACTGCGGCTGGCAAGGTTGTGGCGCAGGGGAGTCGGCATGGCGTTCCTGGCGCTATTGCTTCGTCATTACCGCGTGTGCGGGAGCGCGCACGCGCTTGTTGCCAGCGCCGGATTGAGGTGGACTAGAAACCGCGGTTGACCGCTTGTTATCTTCAGGAAAATCGCATGAACGCCCGATTTTCGGGCCTTCGATTACCTTCACCTCTTGGGTGAAAGCGCTACGCACCCGATCAGGCCGCCCTCGGGCGCGCTGGCGGCGTTGCTCCTCGTCACGCACACGAGCGCGCGGCCTTGGTCGCTCTTGCCAGCCCACCCGATGATGGCCTGCTTGGGCGCGTCCAACTACGGTTTCCAGGATCATCAAAATAGTGCCCGCAGTGTATCGAGCAGGATGCGCGCATCGCCACCAAAGCTATGCCGTTGCACGTAGTCGAGGTAGTAGCGCTGCTTGATCGGCATGACCTGCTCGACGTAGGCGCGCTCGGGGTCGAGGCTGGCGGCCAGCAGGCGGGCTTCGTCGCGGAACTCGATGGCCGCGCGGTCGGTGACGCCGGGACGCACCGACAGAATGCGCTCGCGTGCTTCGGGGGGGTACAGCGCCATGTAGCGCGGCACCTCGGGACGTGGGCCGACCAAGCTCATCTCGCCTGCCAGCACGTCGATCAACTGCGGCAACTCGTCCAGCTTGGCGCGGCGCAGCCAGTGGCCGGCGCGGGTAATGCGGGCGTCGTTCGCCGGGGTGATTTGCAGGCCGTCATCAGGCTGTGCGTGCATGGTGCGGAACTTGTGGATGCGAAACAGCCGCCCCCCGCGCCCCACGCGCTGCTGGCGAAAAAACACCGGCCCCGGCGTATCGAGCTTGATGCGTAGCGCGATGAAGGCAAACAGCGGCGCGAGCACGATCAGGCCGAACGCCGACAGCAGTACGTCCGTCGTGCGTTTGGCGGCGTCGCGGGCGCAATTCAGATTCATGACGGGCGGCGGTATACGTGCAGATGCACCGCGTGCTGGCGCGCCAACGGGGTGAGGGCGCGGTCGCACAGATACAGCGCGTCGTCAATGCGCGCGCCCAGTCTCCCCAGGCGCGTGGCCGCCGACGCCGCGCTCAGCACGCCGAAGCTGTAATGCGCATACGCGCTCGGCAGGTCGTGGCGGCGAAACACGCGCCAGCCGTTGCGCCGCGCGCCCAGGCGGTACAGCAGCGGCTCCAGCAACGTGCGGCCATTGTCCAGCGTGAGCAGCAGTCCGCCAGGATTCAGATGTCCGGTAACCAGCCGCCCGATGGTGGCATGTACGTCGGCCAGCGATGCGTCGTGCGTTCGATGCACGCCGCCCAGCACGGATTTGAGCGCGATCAGATCCCAGCGCCCATGCAGTTCATGCACGTCCTGCCGTGTGTAGCGCACACGGGCCTGTTCGTCCGCGGTCAACAGTTTTGCGTTTAGCGCTTGCACGGCGGGTAATGTGGCGGGGGCGTACACCGAGCATTCGACGCGCAGCGCCAGTCCGAGCAGCAGGGGCGTGAGCGAAGAGCGCGGCCCGGCGCCTATTTCCAGCGCTTCGGCCACGCGCAGATGCGGATGCGCACGCACGAACTGCGCCCAAGGCCGCGCCCAGGCTCGAGCGCTCCAGCCGAAGCAGGCGTGCGGCGCGTAGGCGCTCATCGCAGCGCCGCTCGTAAGGCAGCGATGACGCGGCCTTGCTCGTCGTCGCTCATTGCCGTAAACAGCGGGATGCTGATCATGCGTTGATAGGCTCGTTCGGCGACCGGAAACTGTTTGGGCTCCAGGTTGTAGCGGTCGCGCCAATACGGTTGGCGGTGCAGCGGCACGTAATGCACGCTGGTGCCGATGCCGGCGTCGCTCAATGTTTGAATCAGCTCGTCGCGCGTTACGCGGGCTTGGTCGGCCAGCCGGATCACGTACAGGTGCCAAGCGTGCGTTTCCCCTGGCGGCGCGTCGGCGGGAAGGATCAGCGGCAAATCTTGCAATTCGGCCCGATAGCGCGCCGCCAATTGCTGGCGGCGCTGCACGAATTCCGGCAGCCGTTGCAGTTGTACCCGGCCTAGCGCGGCGGCTATGTCGGTCATGTTGTATTTGAAGCCGGGTGCGACGACCTCGTAATACCACGCAGGCGTGCGGCTTTGAAAGCGGTCGAATGCGTCGCGGTTGATGCCGTGCAGCCGCATCGTGCGCATACGCGCGGCCAGCGCGGTGTCGCGTGTGACCACCATGCCGCCTTCGCCGGTGGTCATGGTTTTGTTGGCGTAAAAGCTGAATACGGCTGCCGCGCTGGGCAACTGGCCGATCAGCGTGCCTTGACAAGTTGCGGGCAAGGCGTGCGCGGCATCTTCGACCACGTACAGCCCGTGCCGCCGGGCGATGTCGAACACCGCCGTCATATCGCACGCCAGACCGCCGTAGTGCATCGGCACAATGGCTTTGGTGCGCGGCGTGATTGCTGCCTCGATGCACGCCGGGTCGATGCACAGCGTGCTGGCATCAACGTCTACCAGCGCTGCGTCCGCGTTTAGATAACGCGCCACTTCTACCGTGGCGGTAAAGGTCAGCGTCGGCGCGATTACCTGGTCGCCCGGCTTGATGCCAATCGCCTCCAGCGCCAGATGCAGCCCGGCGGTGGCCGAGTTGACGGCGATGGCTTGCACGCCACCGCCCAGATGCGCGGCGAAGTCCTGCTCGAACGCCCGCGTTTCCGGTCCCGTGGTCACCCAACCCGAGCGCATGACGCGCGCCACGGCGTTGATTTCGGCCTGGCCGATGTCGGGACGGGCGAAAGCGATGAAGGGCATTGGGCGGCTGCGCGTTTGACGGTTCAGTGTGCGATGGTAGTTGCTGCAAGGGCATAGGCCAAAGGCACGAGCGGCGGCACGAGCGGCGGAGGTCGGCTTTTACAATGTGCTTACCGTTCGGGCCAGTTGGGAGGCACGCCGAGTATGGCCTACTGCGAGACATTGGCGCCGATGCCAGTTGAAAGCCGCGCCAGCCGAGCGACTTTGAAATGCCAAACAGATGCGCTTGATCGCTATCCTGATCGGAACTTTACTCGCCGGTGTCGGCAGCGTGTGGGTGGCGGCGGCACTGTCGTGGGGCGTGCTGGCGCGCTACACGCAGCACATGCTCAGTTTGGCGGCGGGCGCGCTGTTGGCGACGGCGTTCATGAAGTTGTTGCCCGAGGCGTTCGACAGCGGCGTTGAGGCGCACACCTTGTCGGCGACGCTGCTGGCCGGGCTGTTGTTTTTCTTTCTGCTCGACAAGGCCGAATTGTGGCACCACGGGCACGAACACCGTCACAACGGTCAAGAACATGAGCATGATCGCGAGCGCGATCACGGCCAGCACAGGCATGGCGGGGGCTGGGCGGTGCTGCTGGGCGACAGCGTGCATTGCTTTGGCGACGGGGTGCTGATTGCTTCGGCCTTCATGGCCGATTTGCACCTGGGCGTGAGCGCCGCGCTAGCGGTACTGGTGCACGAGGTGCCGCATCACATCGGCGATCTGGCGGTGTTGCGCTCGGGTAGCGGCGACAGCCGTCGCGCGGCGCTGCTGAAGGTGTCGCTGGCCGGCGCGCTGACGGCGCTGGGCGGTTTAGCCGGTTATGCGCTGATCGGTCAGCTTGAACACTGGTTGCCGTATCTGCTGGTACTGGCGGCCAGCAGTTTCATCTATGTGGCCCTGGCGGACTTGATTCCGCAATTGCAAAAACACCTGAATGCCCGCGAGACAGCGGCGCAGGTGTTATGGCTGGCCGCCGGCCTGGGGCTGGTCATGCTGGTGGGCGCACTGGCGGCCGGTCATGCGCATTGACGCCATCGGCCGATCTTGAACACGGTTGAACACGATTGTCGGCCGCGAAGCGCCGCCCGCATGCGCCAAGAATCCTAGAAACAGCCGTTCTGAGATGAAACTGGATCTACGTCTTTCCCCGCGCGCTGTGCGATTTCCCCTTCGTCATTCCCGCGGAGGCGGGAATTACGAAGGGGAGTATTGCGGCAGTTTGCGCAGCAGGGGCATGGTCATGGGCATGGTGAGCATGGTGGAACCCACGGCCATGAGCAGCAGCGCCGTGAAGGTCTGCGGATCGATGATTTGCTTGTCCAGCAGCACGTTGGCGAAGATAATCATGATCAGCGCTTTGGTCTGCAATAGCCACCCGATGACGGAAGCTTCGCGTGGTTTCCAGCGCAGCAACCAGCCGGCGACGTACATGCCGACGAGTTTTCCCGCGACGGAAGCCGCAAGCAGGATGCCGGCGGCGATGAAAACGTCGAACTGCCTGATGTCCCAGTTTGTGCGCAGCCCCGTGGAAAGGAAAAATACGGGCATTACCGCCAACAGGATATGGCTGCGGAACGTATCGACGTTTTCGGTGCCGAACCATTGGCGGTTAAGCACCATGCCGGAAAGAAAAGCCCCGACCATGTAGTGCAGACCGGCCCAATCGGCGGCCAGGCCGCAAGCGGCCAGCCAGATCAGGCCAAGGAACCACCGGTCTTGAGCTTGTGCTGTTGCGATCACCCGCCGCGCCAGCACCGCCGCCGGAACGAAGAGCGCGAGAAAACCTATCTGCCGGGCGATCTGCTCCCAATTGACCAAAATCAATGCCAGCACGGCCCAGATTGCAACGTCGTCCAGGCTGGCATAGCGCAGAATTCGCTGACCTAAGGGTGTGCGCAGGATTCCCATGTGGTCCATCAGCAAGACCAGAATGGGCAAGGCGGTCACGGCGCAGGCCATGCCGATGCCTAGTAACGCCTGCCACGGCGCGCCGCGAGGGCCGATCCAGTGGCTGCCGGTATGGAGCAAGAACGCGGCTGCCGCGACGCCGAATGCCAGCGGCACCGCCAAGGCGAGCAGGGCCACGATGCCGGTTTCGCCTCGCTTTTGCCAGGCTTGGCGCAAATCGAGTTCAAGGCCGGCAACCCAGACGAAGAGCATTACTGCCCAGGAAGCGATTCCATTCAGGGCGGTGATAATTTCCTTGCTGAAGACCAGTTCGTGCAATTGAGGAAATGCCCGGCCAAAAATCGCCGGGCCGAGCGCAACGCCGGCAAGGATCTGGACCACGACCAGCGGCGCCCAGCGGCGACGTCCCATCAGCCGCCAGAGCAGGTATGGGGCGGTAAAAATGACCAGCAATGCCAGCAAAAGCAGCTCGGCTGCTGTCATCCTAGTACTCCGTTCCACCAAAACATTGACATGAAATCGCGTCTTTGTCCGCCATGCTGCGTTGCAAATGCTCGCAATACCACTCGGTATTGCTGCGCTTTGCGCCTTGCCTGGCGAAC
>JAITMV010000223.1 GCA_031277295.1 Burkholderiaceae bacterium
GCGGTTCTGGTTTTCTCTCTTTCCTTGATTCGCGCCTTAGCCGAGTTGGTGCTCTGGCGGAACCGATAGGATTCGTTTCCGGTTTCAACGATGTGGCAGTGGTGGGTCAACCGATCCAGCAGAGCCGCGGTCATCTTGGCATCACCGAAGACGCTACCCCATTCCTTGAAGACCAGGTTGGTGGTGATGATCACGCTGGTATGTTCATACAGCTTGGATAGCAGATGGAACAACAGGGCGCCGCCGGTTTGACTAAACGGCAGGTAGCCCAGTTCGTCCAGGATCACCATGTCCATGCGAACCAAGGACATGGCCAGCCGCCCGGATTTGCCAGCCTGCTTTTCCTGTTCCAGCGCATTGGCGAGGTCGATGGTGGAGAAGAACCGGACTTTCTTACTATGCTGGGTAATCCCCGCCACGCCAAGCGCGGTGGCCAAGTGCGTTTTTCCGGTTCCCGTGCCGCCGATGAACACGATATTTTGTGTCTGATCGGTAAACTCCATGCCCGACAGACGGCTGATAAGCGTTTCATCGACTTTGGACTGCCTGAAGTCAAATCCGGCTAGATCACGGTGATGCGGGAAGCGCGCCACGCCCAGTTGGTAGCGCACGGATCGGATGTGCCGATCATTGTCCTCGGCTTGCAGAAGATGGGTCATCAGGCCGTTGGCGGTTTTGAATTCCAAACTGTTTCTGGGATCGGCAAATTCATCCCACGCATCGGCCATGCCAAACAAGCGCAATTTCTTCAGATCCGCGATGATGTCACGCGCCATGGCTGGCCTCCATGCGCAGATCGTCATAACGGCTGGTATCGGCGATTGGCGCTTCCTTGACGGTCAGTGCCGTTTGCACCGACTCCGGAGTGGGAAGCGCGCTGAGCCGGTGCAGCACGTTCTGGACATGTTCAACGCTGACGTTGCCCGATTCCAGCACAAGCTCCACGGCCACCAGCACGGCATCCAGTCCATAGCGAGGAACCGCGGCCAGCACCTTGGCTACGGTGCGCTCGCCCCCCTCGTGGCGAAGCAGCAATGCGCGCAGCTTGAGCAGTGGCGCAGGCATGTCCGCGAATGGCGCGCCATTGCGCAGCGCCCCGGGTTTTCGCTCGATAAGCGGGATATAGTGTTGCCAGTCATACCGTGTCTCGGCTCTTCCGAAGGCGCGGACATGGCTGGCAACGATCGTATTATGCGCCACGAAGTCGATGCGCTGCGGATAGATGCGAATGCCCACGACTTGGCCAACGTATTCGCAGGGCACCGAGTAGCGGTTGCGTTTCTCCGTCACCAGACTCGTGCTGCTGACCTTGCCCATCGTCTCGATATAACCGTCAAACGGGGCAATCATGGGCATCAGACTGGGGTATTCGTACTCCAGCATCTCGGCCAATGTGGCATCGTGTTCCGCGTGACGCAGGCTCTCCCACAAGGTGTGACAACGGCTCATCAGCCATAGATTCAGCTCCGTGAACGAGCTGAATCGCTGTTGCTGGGCATCTTGCCAAATGCGCCGGCGGCTGTCTTGCACATTCTTCTCGACAACGCCTTTCTCCCAACCCGAAGCCACGTTACAAAACTCCGGCTCAACCAGGTAGTACGAGAGCATGGCCTCGAACCGGGTATTGACTACCCGCTCCTTGCCCTTGAGCACCTTGTCCACGGCCGTCTTCATGTTGTCGTAGATGCCGCGCCGGGCAATCCCGCCCAAGGCACTGAACGCCTGCGTATGAGCATCGAACAACATCTCGTGGCTCTGCGTCGGGTACGCCTGCACGATAAAGGCTCGGCTAAAGCACAGCTTCAGGTGCGCCACCTGAACCTTGCGCCATATCCCGCCAACAAATAGCCGCTCTTCGCTCCAGTCAAACTGGTATGCCTCGCCCGGCTCAAAGCGTAGCGGCACATACCCCCGAACCCGTGTCTGCCCGCCGTCTTCTCGCCAGCGCCGCACGAACGCCGTCACCCGGCTGTAGTCGCCGTCAAACCCCTCCGACTGGAGAACCTCATGCAGCTTCTTGGCCGTGCGCCGTTCGCGCTGGATGCGCCGCGCGTCTTGCTCGAGCATTTGACGCAACCGATCCGCATAAGGACCTATCTTGGTATCGGCCGCCGATACCCGCTCGTACTTCGGCTCAGCCCCATCCGGGGCCTTTAGCCAACGCTTGATCGTGTTGCGCGACATAAAACTGCGCCGGGATATCTCCGAAATCGACAACCCTTCCCGGTAAAACATCCGACGGATCTTGCCTAATTGCTTCATGGTGATCACTCCTGGTTTCTCCTGCTCAAAATGTGAGCAGATGGATTGAACACCCTGGTCAATTTTGGACGCGCATCACCCCAGTTTTATGGTCAGTTTTCAATGCGCCGCAACAATTCAAGGTGTTGCCGGTGAAAATGTCTCCCGAACTGGGAGCTGCCGCGTAGAGCGCGCCATATAGATCCGCGTTTGACAAATCGGCGGCGTTGCTCTCGATATTGACGGTGTTGTTGATAGCGCTGCCGGAGCCGCCTAGGTTGGTATTGTCGCTAACATCAATGTAACCGCCCGCGATAATGCCAGAAATAGCGCCGCCAAGAATGGTAACGGTATTTCCCGATGCCACGCCATCGTTAGTTCCCGCGCCGATGACGCCTTCGCTGAACGTGCCGCCATTGATAATGACCGCATTACCCGTGGCGTTACCGGAAAGGCTGATCGCCGCCTGTGCATAACCGTAAGCGCCGCTATTGATGATGAGCCTATTACCGGAAGCATTTCCTGAATCCGTCTCAACCCCGGCAACCCCGCTGCCTGTGCTGTTACTGACGGTTATCGTGTTGTTGGTCAGGTTGCCCGTATAGGGAAGAAGGCTGCGAAAGCCAATGAGTTCATCAGCACCCGAATCCGCACTCGTGAACGTGTGGCTCTGACCGGAAAAGCCGCTGTCGTCGCTTGCCTCGCGGCCGATGATGTCTGCCGCCGAGGCGATCAGTGGCGGTAACGCCATGGCGCCGATAGCGATAATCGCGGCGGAAAGAGAATTGCGACGAAAACGCGGGGGCTTGCGTGACGCGCCGGTTTGCATGATAAGCATCCTTTACAGAGCGGATTGGGAGCAACTTGGAATTGATCGAACTTACAATAACATCACCTATAGATTCTGTATCTATAGAGTAGGCAGTGATTGCATGGGCTTTTCAAGGATTCCTGCCTATGCGTCCCAAACAGACCGACAAGGTGCTGGCCGCGTTTGGTCAGGCCGTGAAGGCGTATCGCGTGGCCTGTGGCTTGACGCAAGAGCAGCTTGCGGACGCCGCGGACCTGCATCCCGGCTACCTGGGAGCCGTAGAGCGTGGCGAGAAGAACATTGGCCTTCAGAACATCATCGCCTTGGCCCGCGCGCTCGCGGTGCCGCCTTCTGGTTTGATGGCCGTACTGGATGTCGCCATTGCGCCCCCCGTTGTGCCGCGAATGCAACAAATCGCAAGAGTCACAAAAAGGGGCAACTGACTCTATAGATTGTTTTTGTAAGAGGCTTTTTGATGAGTTGCAAATGCGCCGAAACTTCCGCGGGCGCATCCAGGCGCCTTGACATATTCGTAACAAAAATGAAACTTTTCATTTTTGGCCGTGTCTATTTTTTGACCGAAACTCTTTTTTCCCCATCATGTCTCTCGCCGATCGCTTGCGCGCCCAGATGAGATGGCGCGGCATCAAAAGCCAAAACCAGTTGTCCCGCCTGTCGGGCGTTCCCCAATCGTCCATTCACCGTCTGCTGGTTCGCGGGGATTCCTACGACGCTTCCTGGCGCACCCTGGAACGCCTGGCCCAAGCCTTGAACACCACCGCTTCCTGGCTGGGCGCCGGCCATGTCCCGCACGCCCCGGCGTCAAGCCCGGGCGTCAACCGCCCCGCCCTGGGC
This sequence comes from Burkholderiaceae bacterium, assembly GCA_031277295.1. GTDB lineage: Bacteria > Pseudomonadota > Gammaproteobacteria > Burkholderiales > Burkholderiaceae_C > Ottowia. The sequence goes on from JAITMV010000223.1 coordinate 3,908, forward strand.
TACGCCGCCGAGCTCAGCGCCCTGATGACGCGCCTGCCCGAATCCGCTTGCCGCCAAATCCTTTCCCTGGTGCGCATGTTGGCCGAAGGCGCCGGCAAGCCGCCCGCGCCCGGAAAAAACGCCGAGCCCCGGGCTATTCCCCAAACGGATGCAGGCCCGCCTTCGCAACACGCATGATCCGCCCGGATTTTTCATGGGAAAGGCGCGGGGCGGGCAGCAGGCATATCCACCGGCCGAAACGCTTCGGCCGTCATGACAAGGCCGGGGCGCCGCGCTTCAACCCGGCTTACCCCTGCCCGCTCAGATCAAACAGGTTGGTGACTTCCAGTTCCAGCACGGCTTCGCCGCGCTGGTTGCGCATCCGCCACGTCCACTGCACGATGCCCAGGCCGGGCCGCGAAGACGATTGGCGTATCTCGTTGACCCGCGCCTCCAGGCTGAGCTCGTCGCCCGGGCGCACCGGCGCGCGCCAGTGCAGCGCGCTCAGCCCGGGGGAGCCGTAGCATTCCGAATCGCGCAGTATGGTTTCGGCCACCAGCCGCATCGCCAGCCCGCAAGTCATCCAGCCGCTGGAAATCAGGCCGCCCCAGCGCCCGGTTTCGGCGCGCTTCAAATCGGTATGAAACCACTGGGGATCGTACTTGCGGGCGAATTCCAGTATTTCTTCCTGTTCGACCTTGACCGGGCCGGCCGTGATGACCATGCCCTCGCGAAGATCGGCGAATTTCATGCCGGCGCGGCGCGGGCCGCCCGCAGCTTCTGCATGACGACCACCGCGATCACCAGCGCGACGCCGATGATGTCGAAGGTGGCGTTGGGGTACACCAGCAGCACGCCGGCGGCGATCAGCATCCAGCGTTCCACGGCGGCCGTTTTGCGCAGCAGCCAGCCTTGCAAGCCCCCGGCCAGCGCGGCGATGCCGACGGCCGCCGTGACGGTAACTTCGGCGACCTCCAGCCAGTTCATTTTGGCCAGATTCTTGAAC
>JAITMV010000246.1 GCA_031277295.1 Burkholderiaceae bacterium
CCGTCGGTGGCGACCTTGCCGTCCTTGGCGTCTAGGCCGACGATGACGTGGCCGCCGAAGGCGGTGCAGGCGTCGCGCAGGAAGCCGGGGTTCTTGACCGCCGCCGTGCCGATGATGACGTAGCGGATGCCGGCGTCCAGATAGCGCTCAATGGTGTCCAGGTCACGAATGCCGCCGCCCAGTTGCACCGGAATGTCGTCGCCCACGGCTTGCAAAATGGCCTTGATGGCCGGCAGGTTGACGGGCTTGCCGGCAAAGGCGCCGTTCAAATCGACCAGATGCAGGCGGCGCGCGCCCTGCTCCAGCCAGTGCGCTGCCATGTCGGCGGGCGATTCGCTAAAGGTGGTGGCCTGCTGCATGTCACCTTGTTTCAGGCGCACGCAGTGGCCGTCCTTGAGATCGATAGCGGGGATGAGCAGCATGGTGCTTTTGGCGTTTAGCGTTTAGCGTTTAGCGTTTAGCGTTTAGGGGAACCTCTGAACAATTCACCACCGTTCGGGCTGAAGCTCTGTCGAAGCCCTTGATTCTCATGAGGATTCCCTTCGACAGAGCTTCAGGGCGAGCGGAGTTAATCAGAGGTTCCTTGGCGAAGAATGACAAATAACTGCGCCTGACTTTCCATTTGTCATTTGTCATTGAGCGCAGCGGGTCATTTGTCATTTATTCACACCCTCTCGGGCTTCATATCAGCCCATAACCCGCGGCAACGATGAGCGACGAGATGAGAAGCACCGCCAAAAAGGGAGATTTCGGAATGGCGATGGTTCCAATGAACGATACCACCAACAGGTACAGCCCGACCAGACGATAAAGGCCCATGTCGCCCGCCGTCGCCGCGTGTACGGCGACCTGACCCGCCAGCATGAGCAGCGGCCCGAACATGACGAACCAGAAGGCCGTGCGCCTGACTTCCGGTGCACCAAACTGGCCCGTTACCCCGGCGGATATGCCTTCGAGCAAAGGCTTTCCGAATTTCATGAAGGCATAGCCGATATGCCCGATGCCAAGGGCGAACAAAAGCCAGGCGAAAGTGCTGGTCATGGTGTTTCAGGGATTCCAGTGCAGGAAGTTGCGGTACAGAGCCAGACCTTGGGCGGCGCTTTTTTCGGGATGGAATTGGGTGGCGAAAATATTATCGCGCGCCAGCGCCGAGGTAAAGCGCGCGCCGTATTCGGTCTCGCCTGCGCTGTAGTTTGCGTCACGCGGACGGGCGTAATAGCTGTGGACGAAGTAAAACCACGCGCCGTCGGGCACGCCGCTCCAGACTGGGTGCGGGCGGCGCTGGCGCACACGGTTCCAGCCCATTTGCGGCACTTTGTAGCGGCTGCCCTCGAGCGCGGTTTGCCCGGCCAGATCGAAGCGCAGCACCTCGCCTGCGATCAGGCCAAGGCCCGGCGTGCCCGTCGCGTCACGGCCTTCGGCGCTGTGGTCGAGCAGCATCTGCATCCCGACGCAGACGCCAAACAGCGGTTTGCTGGCCGCCGCCACCAGCACCGATTCGAGCAGGCCAGATGCGCGCAGCTCGCGCATACAGCCGTCCATCGCGCCCTGTCCCGGCAGCACCACGCGGTGGGCGCGGCGCACCACTTGCGGATCGGCGGTGATGACGGCATCCACGCGCGTGTCGGCGGTGGCATGGATCACCGCCTGCGCCACCGAGTGCAAGTTGCCCATGCCGTAATCGACCACGGCGACGGTTTGGTTGAACATGGAACCGGCTTTTTGGCTACGGAGCGGGTGGCAGCAAATCCTGTGGTACTTGCGTGACTTGCTCAAGCGAGAATTTTTGCTGCCCCACGATTTCATCGACCTTTTCAGCCGAAAGCCCGACGGCCAGCAACTGCTGGCGCAGTTCGGCGACGCGGCGGTCAAAGGCTTCGCGCGCCCGCGTCACGCCATCGACGATGAATTGGGCGTTGAAGTCGTCGGCCAAATCGTAGAACTGGACGTTGGAGGCACACTTGTCGAACCACGGGAAACGGATCGCCACCTCTTGCAGCGCCAGCGTGCCATGCGCTTGCCGAACGCCTCTTTCACTTAAATACACCGTGCCCTGAATGTTGGCGAAGCGGTGCCGGTACAACACGCGCTGAATGTCGGCGTAGCTGTTGCGCCAACTGGCATTGTGGTAATGCTCCTCAAGCAGCTTGGTATCGAGGTCGAAAACAATCAGGCAGCGATCCATGACGCCTCCCTTGGGCTTACAAAACGCCCTTGGTCGAAGGCACCTGCCCCGCCGCCCGCGCATCGGGCGCAACGGCCATGCGCAGTGCGCGGCCAAAGGCTTTGAAAATCGTCTCGGCCTGATGGTGCGCGTTGCTGCCTTTCAGGTTGTCGATATGCAGCGTGATGAAGGCGTGGTTGACCAGCCCCTGAAAAAATTCGTGCAGCAGTTGCGTGTCGAACGTACCGACCGCGCCGCTGGTGAAGCGCACGTCGGTTACCAGTCCGGGGCGACCCGAGAAGTCGATCACCACGCGCGACAGCGCCTCGTCCAGCGGCACGTAGCTGTGGCCGTAGCGGGCGATGCCGCGCTTGTCGCCCACCGCCTGCTTCAGCGCCTGGCCGATGGCGATGCCCACGTCTTCCACCGTGTGGTGGCCGTCCACGTGCAGATCACCCTGGCACTGCACGTCCAAGTCGATCATGCCGTGGCGCGCGATCTGCTCGAGCATGTGGTCGAAAAAACCGATGCCGGTGTTCAGCGTGGACTGGCCGGCGCCGTCCAGATCGAGGCGCACGCGGATGCGGGTTTCGGCCGTGTCACGGGCGACTTCGGCCACTCGTGGTGATGAAGGAGTGTTCATAAAGAAGCTTGCAGCGCCGCGAGCAGTTGCGTGTTTTCGTCCCTGCTGCCTACCGTCAAACGCAGGCAACCCGCCAGCAGTGGGTGCATTTTAGAAACGTTTTTGACCAGCACGCCGCGCGCCTTCAGGCCGTCGAAGGCGCGCGCCGCGTCGGGTACGCGGGTCAAGATCATGTTGGCCTCGCTCGGATACGCCGTCACGCCCGGCATTCCGGCCAGCGCCGCCAGCAAGCGGGCGCGTTCGGCGCGGATGTCCTGCGCCTGGGCAGCGAATACGTCGGTGTGCTCCAGCGCGAACAGCGCGCACTCGGCATTCAGCACGCTCACGTTGTAAGGCGGGCGTACCTTGTCCACCTCGGCGATCAGCGCGGCGTCGCCCATCAGGTAGCCAATGCGCACCCCGGCTAAGCCAAACTTGCTCAGGGTGCGCATCACCAGCACGTGGCGCTGGCGCTCGGGCGCGGCGCGCACCGAGTCGAGCCACGAGCGCGCGGCAAAGGGCTGATACGC
>JAITMV010000072.1 GCA_031277295.1 Burkholderiaceae bacterium
ACACCACACGGCGAGGAACCATACGTGTACGTGGACTGGGGCGCACATTTCCGCAAACAGCACGACGCCGTGCTACCCGAACGCGCCCGCGCCGCGCTAATGATGGACCTCGGCCCGCTTGCCATTCAGTACCTCCTGGCCAACGGCGGCAGCGGCTACTTCCGTACCCGCGTGGTGCAGCCCTATCTGGAACGGGGGCAACTGGAGCGGGTGAGCACCGCGCCGGAATTCAGTTACCCCGTATATCTGGTTTATTCCCGCGCGGAACGCTCCGCGCAATTGAGCGACGCGCTCGATGTGTTGCGAGAGCTGTTGCGCGCATCGGGGGAGTGGCTGCCACTGGTTTAGGGCTGAAGTGTGGCCGCCTGGAAGAAGACTTCCTGCGCCTGCGCTGCGAGCACCGTCACCCCGAGAAGTTGGTCGTCTTCAGTTGCAAAGCGCTCTCTTTCTATCAATGCTTTCGATATTAAACTCCATTCTATTTCATTAGACATGATGGTAGCGGCCCCGCATACTCCTGAGGCTGTGTCTTACAGAGAGTGGCCGCATGGTGCAAACGGAAACCTATAACGACCACATCGTGCGTCTGTTTCTTCAACCGCCTGCGCCCCAACCATAGCCACTTACATCGCCACGGCGCTTTCCGCACGTTGAGCGTCGCGATTGGGGCTGACTCGAACGTGCGTGACGTGGAGATGATGAACGAATGAAAGACGACATCCAAACCCGCCGCCGCAACTTTCTGCGCAATACCCTCGCCACTGGCGGCGCGGTGGCGGCTGCGACGTTGCTTGCATCAAGGCAAACCCAAGCCGCCGAGGTCCTCTCGACGAACGATCCCGCAGCCAAGGCATTGCGTTATGTCACGGACGTAACGAAGATCGATGTATCCAAGACCCCGACGTTCAAGGCCGGCAGTGACTGCGGTAACTGCGCGCTGTACGTGAGGGCACAGGCTGCCAATGGTCAAGCACCTTGCGGCGCTTTCGCCAACAAACTGGTGCCGGCTACGGGCTGGTGCATGGCCTGGGCGAAGGGACCGACGGGCTGAGCGCCCAGATCTGCCTCTGACCGGGAACGGCGCTTCTAGCGGAAGCGTCCTATTGGAAGCGAAAGGGCAGTACGAAATCCAGTTTCTGCGCACGGAGACTTTCCGGTGGACGCGCAAGTGGCGCGACCAGACGAACCGCACGCAGTGCCAGCATATCCAATTATCCCCAACAGGAGCATTGCTATGTCTCATCCGCACCTTCACTTGCAGACCGACCAGCTTTATCCCTTCGACGCGCGCGGCATCGCCAAGCGTTTCCGCCATGCCGCCATCTTCGGCGCGCTCGATGCTCTGTTTCCCGGTGAGACGATGCGCTTTTGCAACGATCACGATCCGCTGCCGTTACTCGACCAGATGCGTGCACGCTACGGCGAGAAGGTCGAGATCAAGTATGCCCAGCGCGAGCCGGGCGCCATCGTCATCGACTTCGTCAAGAAGGAAGCCTGATATGAGTGCAGGGCCTTTCATATCTCCTATCGACCGCGCAACCCCAGATCGCGGCCAAGTATGTTGCAGCATCCGAAGCTGAATTTGGTAGCAATTGCCGAATTCGGCGGTTGGATCAAGGTGCAACAGGAACACTTCGCCGCCAAGGGCATCTTCGATCAGATCACCGTGCGATAGCCGCGCGCAACCGCACCGGAACGTGTCGCCAGCCACCGACGGGCCAGGTCTCGCGTTCCGGTTCAACCTCGGTTGCCAGTTCAATCGACGAGGTGAGTTGCAGAAGCGTCTGCGTCGCGGCGACCAGCTCCAATGTGGCCAACGGACGGCCGGGGCAAATGTGGGGACCGATGCCGTAGACCAGGTTGTGGGGCGCGTTCTCTGCAGGCTGGTAGGCGTCGGGATCGCCAAATACAGCTTCGTCCCGATTCGCGGAAGTCCAGTTCAGGTAGACCCGCGCGCCCGGGTCCAGCCTTGCTCCGGCGATATCTGTCGCAGCCGTGACGACGCGACGATTGGAAATGAACGGGTCATCCATTCTCAGCATCTCGTCGATGGCGAGTGTCAGATGGCTCGAATCTTCGCGCAGCGCCTGCTGAACCTCGCGGTGCGTGGCCAGAAAGTGGGCGACAACGCCAATGGCGGCGGCGATCGACCCCAGGTCTCCGGCCGTCCAATTCCTGAGGATGGAAACAATGTCCGCGTCGGATAAAAGCTCCCCATCGACGCGGGTGCGCATCAACTCGGTCGTTGGGTCACACGCAGCCGCGTCGCCCAGGGCGCGGCGCCGCTCAATCTGATCGGCAGTGATCCGGTCGAAAGCCGACGCGACGGCCGCCGTTCGCGATGGATCGCCCGATCGCGTTGCCGCGTGATTTTCGGCCATCCATGCCAGCAACGTTTCCTCGATTCCCCGCCACCCGAGCCATCTGGTTTGCACATGAACAGCGAACGGATAACCCAATTGCCTGACGGCATCCACGACGGTGTGCATCGGCAAGGCCGCGATGATGTCGCGGGCGCACTGACGCACCTTGGGTTCGAGCGCACGCATGCGCTCGGGAGTAAAGAACCTGTCGACAATGGCGCGAAACACGTCATGCTCCGGTGGGTCGAGGCTGTTCGGAACCTGGCGATGCGCGGATACGGCGGAGGAAAATGTCGCGAAGTCTTTCGCCGCGGCAATGACATCGGCATGCCTGAACAACGTCACGACGCCATCCGAGTGGGCTGCGGGACAGATGGCCCGCATATGGTCATACAGCTGGCGCGGGTCCTTCAGCGCCGCTTCCGGCAGTGGCTCCCCATCGGGATTTTTCTGCATTGCACTACGCTCCAATCATCACGGGCCTTGCCATCCTTGATCCGTCGGTTGAAGGAGTGTCAAGATGCTTCATGCCGGTCATCTAACGCGGTGTTGACCAAACCGATGTTGGAGCGATGCGCCTCTAGCATCTGGGTCAAATCCTGGGAAATTTCAGGATCATCGACGACTGGGATCAGCGCATCGAGCTTGCGAACAACCCATCCCTGGCCCCGATTGAGAAAGACCAAGCGATCCCGCAGTCCATCAATGGCCATGGCCTTGTCATAGAACGCCCCCGTCCGTGTACCCGGAGTCGCCCGCAGCTTGCGCAGGTTGCGCATCAACATGGCACACCATTTCACCTCGTCGCGGTGTACCGCCTGGATCACCTGGCGCAGGGCTTCGTCCTGCGTCTGGCTGGCAGAGCGTAGCGTGACCCGAGCGCCGGCGCGCTCGGCCTCAAGCAATTCGTCCAGGACGGTAATAACATCCTTGTGAATTTCGCGTATCTGTGCATCCTCGATGAACTCTCCCGCATAGCAAACCGGAGAGGCCAGTTCGATACGCGGTTCGCCCATCGACCGCCGCAGAGCCGCCGCTTCCTCAAGAATATCCGCGACCCGCTGGGTAGCCGGTTTGATCGCATCGATCTTTCCAACACCTTGTCCTGCGTAAAGCGCCATGGCTTCGTAGTCGCCGGTCATTGATCGCAGTGGCGAGTCAGTGCTGAACAGGTAGATCGGGTGTCCTTGTTCGTTCCCGATAACGACTGAACCGTCATGAAAGGGATCGCCGCGCTCGCCGCGCGTCACGCTGTTCTTGAGCACACGAACCGGCGCATGTGGCGGCCAGTTGATGTGGAAGGCTTCGGTCAGTTCGGTGTCGCCGTCTTTCGCCTGTATCAGGCGCTGTTTGTGGTAATCATGAGCGAAGGATTCCTGTGTGGCGATCAACGCCGTGCCAAACACCGCCGCCTGGGCGCCTTGGTCAAGCACCCGGACGAGGTCGGCACCGGTTGCCAGACCGCCCGCCGCGGCCACCGGGAGGTCCGTGACCGATAGCACCTGGGCCAGCAGTTCGGCCAGCGGTTGCCGGCCGCGCACATGTCCGCCGGCCTCGATACCCTGGACGATCAGCGCGCACGCTCCGGCTTCCTGGGCGGCAATCGCATCCGCCGCCGAGCCAACCTGGCAGACGACCATGATGCCGGCCGCGCGCAGCTTGTCGACCACGGCGCCGGCGAGGTCCCAGAACAATCCGATCACCGGCACCCGCAAGGCAATGCACAGATCGACCTGCTGAGCCAGCAAAGCGGGAGGGGTGGCGGCCGGAATCAGATTCACTCCAAAGGGCAATTCCGTTCGGGCTCGAACCCGCTCGATTTCCTCGCGGATGAGCGCCAACGGCTCGCGCACCATGCCCAGAAAGCCGAACCCGCCCGCTTGCGACACGGCAGCGACCAATTCAGCGCGGGCGACCCCGCCCATGCCCGCCAGGATCAAGGGATAACGCATGCCCAGCAGTTTGCACAATGGGGTAAGCGGGAGACGGAAGGAAAGATCGTCGGACATGGACTCACTCCATGGATTCAGTGCAAGAGCGCCGTTCGTGGACAGTGGCATGGACAGGCTCTCGTTATCGGGGTACGCGCACGGACAACGGTACCGGTTGAATCGTCGATGTTGGCTGGTCTACGCGCGGCCGAATCATCATCGGCAGGAAACGCCACAGGTACAGACCGAAGCCGAGCATCCAGATGCCGGCCGAAGCATGCAGCAGGCCCAGCACTGGCGTCTCCGGCAACAACGCCAGCAAGCGCAACGTTGCGGCGGCGATTACCAACCCGTAGCACCCCACGATCAGGGCGTCGGTGCGCAGCGGCTGGCCCAGATGACCGAGCGCGGTGCGTGTGACCATGCCGATGATCAACACCGAGAATCCGGCTAAGCCTATCGTGTGCATCGGCCACGCCACATTGACGACTTGACCGGCCAAATGCGCGGAAGCCATGAGCAGACCCGCGCCCAGTCCGGCATAGCCTGCGTAAAGTATCCATAGAAGCGGCACGCGGCGCACCGCCCAAGGACGCCAAGTCAGCACCTGCCACAGCGATATTAGACCCGCTGCCGCTAGCGTCGTCACGGCCCCGGGCAACCAACCCAGAAGCAAACAGGCAATGGCAAACATAGCAGCTGCAATCTGCCCGTGACCGCTGCGGGTGTGCATGGGGATATTCAGGCCAGATATAGCGCGCATGGCGAAAAACGGAATCACGCGGCGCGCAACCAAAAGCGCCAACACAGCCATGCACAACACGCCAACGTGCAGGCTTTGCAACAGCAGCGCATAGCGGCCAGTGGTAACTGCCCACAGACACAGACCATCAGCCATTCCTAGGCCAAAAACCAGCAGCGGCACGCCATAGTTGCGTTGGTTATGGGCGGCGAATATCGCTCGACTCAGCGCGAACCCGGCCCAGGCGAACACGGTCAGTTCACACGCCGCCGCGATACCGAATGCCCAAGCGCCAGGAATCAGAAAACCGATACGGGCCGCTACCCACAAGGCGGTCAAGATACCTAGCGCCCGTCCCTTCATGGGATTGATGCCTGTCCAAGTGGCGCCGGCCGTCAACAAAAACCCCAGTGCTATCGTGGCGACGAAGGCCCAGAGCATTTCATGCGCATGCCAGAACATACCGTTCAACGTGCCGCGCAGCCACTGCGGCGCGAATATCCAAAGTGCAATGGACATCGCCGCCCAAAGGCAGCCCGCCAGATACAACGGACGGAAACCTAATTCCAGGAACGCGCGCCATTGCGGTTTGGGCCGGCTTACCGGGCCTGGTTCACGGATGTGCAGCAATTCAGTCATGGAGATTCACACGCCTCATTTATTGAAGTTCCCTATGGTTCCTGTCTTCGACCGAGCAAATGGCCAAGAACCTTTGCAAACGCCTGGGTGGTTGTTTCGTCGATGGTTGAAACTGTGATCCGCAATCCGTGCGCTGGCGTTTGCACCGAAAAGGCTTCACCTCCACGCACCAGCCAACCCTGTTTTGCCAATGCCAACACCAATGTCAACACTACGGATTGGCCGCTTTCAGGCAACGGCAGCCATAGATTCAGGCCATCAGCAGGAGAAGTGACGGCGATACCTTGTGCGCTGAGAGCAGCTATTAGAAGTTCTCGACGCCGCGCATAGTCCTCGCGAGCACGGGAAATCTGCATGGAAACATCCGGCGAAGACAGGCAGGCCCCGACGGCGTCCTGCAACAGGTGACTAACCCAGTTCGTACCCGGCGCCAAACGCAGGCGTAGCCGCTGGGCGGTTTGCTGATCGCTGGCGACAAAGGCAACGCGAAGGTCGGGGCCGAACATTTTTGACACCGAGCGAATCAGTGCCCAACGCCTGGCCGCAGGTGGAATGACATTGTGGTAGGCGGTCGTGGCCAGAAGCCAGAAATGATCATCGGCAATGACCAGCACATGTGGATGGCGAGCCAGCACCGCGCGCAACTTGCGCGCGCGTATCGCGCTCAGACTGCATCCCGTGGGGTTGTGCGCTCGCGGCGTCACGATGACCGCCTGCGCTCCTTGAGCCAGTGCCTGTTCAAGCCCATCGACGCTCATGCCCTGAGCATCGACTGGCACCCCAACGATTTGCAATCCGGCAATGCGCAAGGTGTTGACGCTGCCGATGAAGCAAGGGTCTTCAACGGCCACCTTATCGCCCGCCACGAGGTACGCCGCCAGCAAGCGCTCGACTGCATCCACCGCGCCGTTCGTCAGGTTGACCTCGAATGGCGCGGGGCAGTCGCCGGTCAGCGATCGACGCGCCAGGATTTCCATTTCCGGGTCAACCGTGGCCTCGCCATACAGACGCGGGCGGTAGGGCTTGCGCGTCAAGGCCACATCGATGTCGGGCAACCAGGCCGGATTCGGATTACCGCTGCACAGATCGACCAGTGGCGAACCGGGCGGCAGTCCTTCCTGCTCGCCGGTGTCGGGTTGCTTGCGGATGAATGTGCCCAATCGTCCCCGCGTCACCGCGATCCCGGCCGTTGTCAGGCGCTTGTAGGCCATCGACACCGTGTTCCGGTTGACACCCAGCATGACCGCCAGATTGCGTACCGTGGGCAGTTCTTGCCCCGGTGCAAGCGAGCCAAGCTGTGTCAGCGCGCGGATGTTGTCGAAGATTTCTGCCGCGGTTTTCCCGGCAAGTTCCATGATGTCTAGGATATTGTAAAATTTGGCCTAGGACAATGATACACCGAGCTGACGACGCTTGCACTCCTTTGAGCGCGATGGGGCTTCCCGGAAATGAGGTTTTCGCCAGTTACGCGCGTGCTCGCGTACCGCGAATGATGCAGAGGCTTGTGTCGGCAACAGTGGAATAAACCGAAAACACCGTGGAGAACATGGTCATGACAGTGCGTGTCGTGCGTCTGGGTTCACCTCGCGCAACGGATGAGGGTCTGCGGATCGGTACTGTGCGACGCCCGCCGCGTGGCGTCGCCAAGGCCGACTTTGCGAAGGATGACTGGTACGACGTCTGGTTTCCCACGCTCGCCCCGAGCGCCGAGACGGTGGCGCTTGCCCACGGCGCGCGTACCGATCCTGAATGGAACACATTCGCCCGGCGCTATCGCGCGGAAATGAAAGAACCTGCCGCCACGCATGCACTCGCCATGTTGGCGGCGTTATCGCAGCAAACCAACTTCTCCGTCGGCTGTTATTGCGAGGACGAGGCGCGTTGCCATCGTTCGCTGTTGCGCACGCTGCTGGCGGAACACGGCGCGAAAATCCAAGGCACGGCGGATCTCCCGGCAAAGAAGCTTGCCCGTGAACACTGAGATTGCCTTGGAAACTTCCACCAAACACGACCGGTATGGACGCCGGCCACAGGCGGAATCGATGGAGAACCTTATCGGTTTAGCGGAGGTTTTATATGCTTCTGTATGTTGACAATCAGTACGCAAGTCCGTATGCCATGTCGGTCTTTGTCGCCTTGCACGAAAAAGCTGTTCCGTTTCGCGTGCAGACAGTTGACCTTTCCAAAGGTCAGAACAAAAAATCGGAGTACACAGCCATATCGCTTACTCAACGTGTTCCCACGTTGGTTCAAGATGGCTTTGCGCTCTCGGAATCATCGGCTATTACGGAGTACCTGAACGAAACATTTCCGGGCAACTCCCTCTATCCGTCAGACCCGCGATCGCGGGCCAAGGCAAGGCAGGTACAGGCTTGGCTTCGCAGTGATCTTATGCCTATACGGCAAGAGCGCACCACGGAAGTCATCTTCTATGGCCGTCCCGGTGGGCCGCTTTCTTCTTCGGCCCGCGTCGTGGCAGAACATCTGTTTGCCGTAGCCAGTGCATTACTGCCAGGCGGAAGCGAAAACCTGTTCGGCGCGTGGTGCATCGCGGATGTTGATCTTGCGCTCATGCTGAATCGACTCATTATGAACGGAGATACAGTACCAAAACATCTGGTGTCCTATGCCCAACGCCAATGGGAACGTGCATCAGTGCAGCAATGGGTAAAGCAACAACGCCCTCCACTGGTAAATATGTAGTCGTGTTCTTTCCGCACTGCGTCCAGCATGCCGATATCTTCAAAATGAATGTGGTGCAATGCGATGGCTTGCTTCATGGCACCGTGGGTTAAAGCGGGAGAGTTGAATCAGCCGGTGTTTCCTTGAGGCTGCTCCTGATATGCAAGGCCAGTTGTCGGCACGACTCCGGTTCAATGCTGGAAGTAGTGATGCGCAAGCCGCGTACCGGCTCTTGCACCGAAAAAATCTCGCCGTGGCGCACCAGCCAACCCTGCCGTGCCAAGGCAAGGGCGGCAGTTACGTCATTCTCTTGCAGGGGTAACCACAGATTGAGTCCATCGCCATGTGCGGCAAACGGTATTCCCTGCGCTTGCAGCGCCGCTTGCAACGTTTCCCGCCGCCGCACGTAGTCGATCTTGGCTTTTCCCATCAGCTTCGCCGTATCGACGCGCGAGAGCGCGCCCTCGATCATGTCTTGCAGCAGATGACTGACCCAACTCGTCCCTGATGCCAGCCGTATACGAAGCTGCCTGGACGTGGCCGCATCGCTGGCCACGGCGGCAACACGAACGTCAGGACCGAACGCCTTGGAAAACGAGCGCACCAAAGCCCATCGGCTCGCGTTGCGCGAAATGACAGAGTAGTACGGAGCATTCGAGAGCAAGGCGAAATGGTCATCCACCACCACGAGGACGTGCGGATGCTTGTCCAGCACGCGGGATAGCACGCGGGCACGTTTTTCGCTCAGACTGCATCCGGTAGGGTTGTGCGCCCTGGGGGTCAGGATCACGGCCTGGGCGCCTTTAGCCAGCGCTGCTTCAAGTCCATCCGCCCGCATTCCTTCACTATCCAGCGGCACACCAACAGCCTGTAGCCCAGCAGTGCGCAGTAGATTGATGCTGCTCAGGAAGCACGGGCTTTCGACCGCCACCTTGTCGCCGGGCATGAGGTAGGCATTGAGCAGGCGCTCGATGGCATCGACCGCGCCATGTGTCAGATCAATCTCGAACGAAACAGGGCAATCCGGGGCGCACCACTGGCGAATGAACGCCTCCAATCCGGTATTGACGATTGGCTCGCCATAGAGCCTGGGTTGCCACGGCCTCTCCGTCAAAGCAGTACGTAAATCGGGCAACCACGCGGGATTGGGATTGCCGCTGGCGAGGTCGATCAGCGGCGTTCCCGCTTGCGCGCCTTCCTGTTCACCAAGGGCAGACTGACTGCGAATGATGGTTCCCAACCGGCCTTGGGCGGTGGCGATACCCGTTGTCACCAAGCGTCGGTAGGCGACAGCCACCGTGTTGCGGTTGATGCCCAAGCTTTCCGACAAATCACGCACGGAAGGCAAAACTTGCCCCGGTGGACACTGCCCGGACTGCACCAAGGTTCGCACGCATTCAAAGATTTCTGCTGCGGTCTTGCCGTGTATTTTCATAGCGTCCTTCCCAACGCGGGTGTGCAGCAGATTTCTTGACCGCAAGGCACGACGTACCCATGAAACGAAGATTTGATAGACAGATTTCTATTGTGCATAGGACGAAAAAATAATTAAAGAGTACCCGTCCAATCATCACTCTAAATAATTTTTTTGTTCTGAAGCTCAAAATAATCTATGACATGGTATATTTTGTCATAGGACATAAATGGAACCGCACAGTGAGCACCGATGACACTCCACTGTCAACCCAGACCCGGCACGAGATGCATGGGCGCTGGCCGCAGGCCGAGTCGGTCGAGGACTTCCGGCGCAATTTGGCGCAGGTGTACGGGCGCATTGCCGCCGCCTGCCAGCGAGCGGGACGCGATCCGGCAAGCGTGCGGTTGTTGCCGGTCAGCAAGACCAAGCCCGAGGACAGCATTCGTCTGGCTTACGCCGCAGGCTGTCGGCTGCTCGGCGAGAACAAGCCGCAGGAGGCGTATCGCAAATGGGAGGCCACCACCAATCTGAGCGACCTGCGCTGGTCGGTCATCGGCCATCTACAGACCAACAAGGCCAAACTGGTGGCGCGCTTTGCGTCCGAGTTTCAGGCCCTGGACAGTCTGCGTGTGGCCGAGGCGCTGGAGCGGCGCTTGCAAGGCGAAGGACGTTCCCTGGATGTGTTCGTGCAAGTCAACACGTCAGGCGAGGCCAGCAAGTACGGGCTACCGCCGGATGAAGTCGCCGCATTTTTGCGTGCGCTGCCGTCCTTCCCCGCGTTGCGTGTGCGTGGCCTGATGACCTTGGCCTTGCTGTCCGCCGAGCCTGCCCGAGTCCGCCAATGCTTCGTGCTGTTACGCAATCTGCGCGATCAGTTGCGCCAGGAAGCGCCAGCGGGCATTGCGATTGATGAACTGTCGATGGGCATGTCGGGAGATTACGAAATCGCCATCGAGGAAGGGGCAACGGTCGTGCGCGTCGGTCAAGCGATCTTTGGCGCGCGTGATACGCCGGATTCCCACTACTGGCCCACGTCTGGCGATACCGGAAACGAGCTATGACTGCGACATGCCAGACCTTGGGCGCCCGGCGTTCTGCCCATCTACGACCACAGGCAAATTCATCATGAGCAGCCACTCCTATCCCGCGTCGCTGGTGCCGTTGCCCATTGACGTCGTCTCGATTCAGTCGCAAGTCGTCTATGGCCGGGTAGGCAACAACGCAGCCTTGCCTGTATTGGATGCGTTCGGATTGATGACGGCAGCCGTGCCCACGGTGGTACTCAGCAACACGCCGCATTACCCGACGCTTCACGGCGGCGCACTGCCGCCGGCGTGGTTCGATGGCTATCTGCAGGGGCTTTCAGACCGTGGCGTGATGCAGTCGCTCAAAGCGGTGCTGTGCGGCTACCTGGGCGGGCCGCAGCAGGCGCGAGCATTGACAGGGTGGATCGCTTCTATCGTGCAAGAGCGCAACGATCTACTGATCGTGATCGACCCGGTACTTGGGGACTACGACCACGGCGAATATGTCGATCCTGGCATGGCCGACGCTTATCAGCACGGACTGTTGACCCTGGCCGATGGTCTGACCCCGAACAGCTTTGAACTTCAGCGATTGACTGGCTTGCCTGTTGATGACATCGACAGCGCGGTTGTCGCCGCCCGAATTTTGCTGACAGGAAGAACGCAATGGGCGGTTGTGACCAGCGCCTTACCGAAGGCTACGCCTGCGGATCAACTATCAACGCTCGTCGTCACTCGCCAGCGACATGAGGTTTTCCGCCAGCCGCGCATGGATGCTTTTCCAAAAGGCACCGGCGATCTGTTCAGCGCGGCGCTGCTTGGTCATCTGCTGGCAGGCGCATCGGTGTTCGAGGCTGCGCCGCTGGCCTGTGAATTGGTTGCCTCGGCGGTGCGCCGCACGCAGCAAGCGCGATGCGCCGAACTGCTGATGCCCGAATTTCCTTGTCCATCGAAAAAAGGCTGCCAATGAATACCTATCGTCTCATGATCCACCAGAGGGATCGGCTGCTCGGCCACTTCGAGTCCGGCACGCCGTATTCCGAAGACGCTATCAAAACCATTGCCACCAGCCTTAACCAGTGTGAGGGCTATCGCCTGGAATTGCTGGTGGCCTGCGGCGAAAAGCGTCTGGTCGAAAGCACGTCTCAAGGCGTCCGCCTGCTCTACAGCGAACTGCTGTTCAAACCTTTCTCCCTTGATGAACTTTGACCTCTCTTTAAGGTTGCAACCATGCTCATGCCCGCTTCCCATCCCCATCTGATGCCCGCCTATGCACGCCAGCCGATTTCCTTTGTGCGCGGACAAGGCGCGCGACTCTGGGATGCAGGCGGCATCGAATATCTCGACGCCATCGCCGGTGTTGCCGTGACCAATCTCGGACACGCGCATCCTGAAATCTCTACGGCCATCGCGGATCAAGCGACGCAATTACTGCATACCTCCAATCTGTTCGGCATCCCGTGGCAGGATCGGTTAGGGGAACGCCTGTGCGTACTGGCCGATATGGATCGGGTTTTCTTCTGCAACTCCGGAGCGGAAGCCAACGAAACGGCGCTCAAGCTGGCACGCCTGCACGCCAACAAGAAGGGCATTGCGCAGCCGCAGGTGTTGGTGATGGAGAACAGCTTTCATGGCCGTACCTTCGCCACGCTCGCCGCCACCGGCAATCCAGCCGTCCATCATGGCTTCGAGCCGTTGATGCCCGGTTTCGTGCGGATTCCTTACGATGATCTAGATGCCGCCGCGACAGTTGCCAGGACTGCGCCGGGAATCGCCGCAGTGCTGGTGGAACCCGTACAGGGCGAGGGCGGTGTGCGGCCTGCATCGGCGCAATTCCTGCGGGGATTGCGTGCGCTGTGTGATGCACACGATTGGCTGTTCATGGTTGACGACGTGCAAACCGGCATGGGTCGTACCGGCACATGGTTCGGTTTTCAGCATGGCGGCGTAACGCCCGATGTGGTCACGCTCGCCAAAGGGCTTGGCAATGGCTTTCCCATTGGCGCCTGTCTCGCACGCGGGCAAGCGGCTGAGTTGTTTTTCCCTGGTTCGCATGGCGCGACCTTTGGCGGCAATCCGATGGCGTGCCGGATCGGATGCACGGTGATTGACGTGATGGAACGCGACGGGATTCCCGCCCGTGCCGCCGTATTGGGGGAGCACCTGCTGCAAAACCTGCGTGAAGCACTGGCGGGGGTGCCGGGCATCGTGAACATCCGTGGGCGCGGCCTCATGGTCGGGATTGAGATGGATACCCCGTGCGAGGAACTGGCGTGGAAGGCATTGGAGCAAGAGCGCCTGCTGATTACCGTCACCCGTGGCAAGACGGTACGGCTACTGCCGCCGCTGATCTGCGATGAGGTCGAAATTGACGACATCGCTGCGCGTCTGGTTCGCCTGTTGCGTCAAGCCCCCGTGATTGCAAATTTCTTTGTCTCGGCGTTTCTTACGTTCGTGCAATCCTTCCTCGATGAAACGACCATTGCTGGCGTATACGTGGTTTGAAGGCGCCGTCATGGAGCTTCGGCATTTACGTTGCTTTCTCGCTGTAGCCGAAGAACTCCACTTTGCTCGTGCTGCCGAGAGATTGCATATCGAACAGTCTCCCTTGTCGCGGGCCATCAAGGAACTGGAAGAAGAATTGAATGTGACGCTGTTCGCGCGTACCACGCGCAGCACGCGCCTGACTCGGGCCGGCAAGCTGTTTCTTGAGCATGTACCGCGTGTATTCGCGGCCTTGCAGCAGGCGCGTGATAGCGTGCGAGCGGCGGCTATCGGTTTTCAAGGGCAGTTGCGCGTCGCGTTGTCCGATGGTGTCACGCCGTTGCGCTTGGCGACGTTGCTGGCCTTATGCCGCGAAGATGAACCCGAGGTGGACATCCGTTTCTTCGAGGTGCCGCTGGCGCAGCAGATCAAGGGCTTGCTCGACGATTCGTATGACGCGGGGTTTGCCCAATCGAATGAAGTGGGAGAAAGCCTCACCGCCGAGCCGGTATGGGCTGATCCGCTGATGGTGGCCGTTCCTGCGCGGCATCCCTTGCTGACTTTCAAGCGCATCCCGCTGGAAGAAGTGCTGCGTTATCCCTTGGTGATGTGTGATGCGCAAATTTACGAGGGACACGCGCGGCAAATCGAGCGCGTTCTGCGCCAGGTGGATAAGGAGCCGTTGATTGCCGAGCGGGTCGCATCCCACGATCTCATGATGACGCTGGTATCGGCGGGCTTTGCCTTGGGCCTGGCGAGCGAGGCGCACATTACCGCCAATCCTGAATTGGGCGTGGTAGCGCGACCGCTGGACGGTATCTCTCCGGTGCTCACGACCTATCTATTGCGCTCGCAAAGCGAGCCTTCGGAAACGCTGTTACGCTTCATCGAGCGCGTGCAAGCCCTTGAATCCCCTGAATCCAGAAAACCCAACGCGCCGACCCATCCCCATGATTCAGAAGGAGTCAAGACATGAAACAGATCATGCTGGCGCTTGCCGTGTTCCTGGCCGCTTGCGGCCCGTCGCAGCCCACGGATACCGTGGAGTCGCTAGTCGCCAATCCCGAGCGCATCAAAGAGATTCAGCGTTTGTGCAAGGAAGATCGCGCCAAGGTGGGCGACGAACTTTGCCGGCGCGCTGCCGAGGCAACGAATCGGCTGTTCTTTGGCGACGGTAAAACGCCCTACACGCCCTCGAAGGAGCCACCGAAGTTTTGATCGTCGCAGGTGTGCCACGAAATTTCCGCAGCCTTTCCAAAAACGCCGCAATGCGCCACCGCTTGCGGCGCTTTTCTTTTCCGCGCCCGCGCGTGAAATCTTGTTTTTTTCTCGACCATTCTTCCGATAACGGTCTTTGACCACCCCTTGGCCTGACCTCGATCCTCGCGTGTGCGGCACGTCGTTGTGCCGCGCAACGCACAGGATGAACAAGGGGTTTGGATGCAGCAGGGTCAGGGCGTTCTGCTTGGGCAGATCGCGGTCGTTTTCCGCATTGTCATCGCTGGCGTGTGGAGCGCCACGCAATGGACAGCCGCCGCCCTGGGCTATCAGACACGCCTTGGCTTGCCGTGGTTCGATCTATTCGGTACGCCCGTCTATGAACCCTGGCGCTTGTTCGAGTGGTGGTTTGTCTTTGACGCCTACGCACCGCGCATCTTCGATACCGCTGGCCTGATCGCGGGCGGCAGCAGTTTCGCCGCCGTGCTGGTGGCGATTGCCATGTCGGTGTGGCGCTCGCGGCAATCAAAGCTGGTCACGACCTACGGCTCGGCGCGATGGGCCAATGCCGCCGACATACGCAAGGCTGGACTCAATCAACCGGCGGGCGTGTTTCTTGGGAAGTTTCACGATCAATACCTGCGCCACGATGGCCCGGAACACATCCTGGCCGTCGCGCCGACGCGCTCCGGCAAGGGTGTCGGCATGGTCGTTCCGACGCTGCTTTCGTCGCCCGCGTCCACCGTGATCCACGACATCAAGGGCGAGAACTGGAACGTCACCGCCGGTTGGCGTTCGCGGTTTTCTCACTGTCTGTTGTTCAACCCGACCGATGCGAAGTCGGCGGCCTACAACCCGCTCTTGGAAGTGCGGCGCGGCGCGCATGAGGTGCGCGACGTTCAGAACGTGGCGGACATTCTGGTTGACCCGGAAGGCGCACTGGAGAAACGCAACCATTGGGAGAAAACCTCTCATTCGCTCCTGGTCGGCGCGATTCTTCATGTGCTGTACGCGGGCGAGGACAAGACGCTGCGCGGCGTCGCCAATTTCCTGTCTGACCCCGCGTGCCCATTCGAGTTGACCTTGCACCGGATGATGACCACGGCGCACCTGGGGGGCACACCGCACCCTGTCGTCGCATCCGCCGCGCGTGAAGTGCTGAACAAGTCGGATAACGAACGCTCGGGCGTGTTGAGCACCGCCATGTCGTTTCTCGGCCTGTACCGCGATCCCACGGTGGCCGAAGTCACCTCGCGCTGCGACTGGCGCATTGCCGATCTGATTTCCGCCGAATACCCCGTGTCGCTGTATCTGGTCGTGCCGCCTTCTGACATCAGCCGCACGAAGCCGCTGATTCGATTGATCCTCAATCAGATCGGAAGACGGTTGACTGAATCGCTCGATGGTTCGGACGGCATCGCGCGCCGCCACAAGCTGCTCTTGATGCTTGACGAGTTCGCCGCGCTCGGGAGGCTGGATTTCTTCGAGACGGCGCTTGCTTTTATGGCGGGCTATGGCATTCGAGCTTTTCTCATCGCGCAAAGCCTGAATCAGATTGATAAAGCCTACGGCCCCAACAATTCGATTCTGGATAACTGCCATGTGCGCGTGACGTTTGCAACGAACGACGAACGCACGGCCAAACGCATTTCGGAAACCCTGGGCACCGCGACAGAGCTGCGCGCGCAGCGCAACTATGCCGGGCACCGGCTCGCGCCGTGGCTCGGGCACCTGATGGTGTCGCGCCAGGAAACGGCCCGCCCGTTGCTGACGCCGGGCGAAGTGATGCAGCTACCGTCCGATGAAGCCGTGGTGATGGTGGGAGGCAACGCGCCGGTCAAGGCCAAGAAGCTGCGCTATTACCTGGACGCCAATTTCAAGCGCCGCGTGCTGGCGCCGCCCGTGCTGACGGACGGACGCTACGCCGACGCGCCGCCCGCGCGGCCCGACGATTGGAGCGGGATGGCGATTCCTGCTGCCCCCGTTGCGGCGGCGAT
The DNA here is from genome assembly GCA_031277295.1 of Burkholderiaceae bacterium. GTDB lineage: Bacteria > Pseudomonadota > Gammaproteobacteria > Burkholderiales > Burkholderiaceae_C > Ottowia. The sequence goes on from JAITMV010000072.1 coordinate 16,499, forward strand.
GCACGCCGATGGCATGGCACCGGCTGCCGCCGATGACGGCGGGCCACGCCGCCAACCCGAACTTTCCGAAGTCTCCGAATACAGCCCGGAGCAAGCGCTATCGGCGGGCGATCTGGCCTTGCTTGATGACGACGACGACTTTCCGCTGCCCTCGCCATTGTCACCCGCCGGCGAACTCGACACAGCCATGCAACGCACGGCGCGGCTGGCCGCGCTCGACCCCAATGACGGAATCGACCTATGAAGCATCACCGCCTGAATCTCTTTATCGCGCCCGAACACGCCGCGCACCTGGACGAGCTGGCCGCCAAGAAAGGCGTCTCCAAGTCCAGCATCGTCGCCGCCGCGCTCGCGTCTTGGCTGTCGCCCGACGCGGGCGACCAGCGCGAGGCCGCGATTGCCAAGCGGCTCGACCGCCTGACGCGCAAATT
>JAITMV010000078.1 GCA_031277295.1 Burkholderiaceae bacterium
GCGTTCTTTCACCACGCCGACAGCTTTGCCATGATGCGCGGCGGGCACATCGACATTTGCGTGCTGGGCGCTTTTCAGGTCAGCGGCACGGGCGATCTGGCGAACTGGAGCACCGGCGAGCCGGGGGCGATTCCCGCCGTCGGCGGCGCAATGGACCTGGCTATCGGCGCCAAGCAGACCTGGGTGATGATGGATCTGCTTACCAAACAGGGCCAGAGCAAACTGGTTGAGCGCTGCACCTATCCGCTGACCGGCATCGGCTGCGTCAAGCGCGTGTATACCGACTTGGCGACATTCGAGTGCACGCCGCGGGGTTTGAAACTGGTCGATACGGTGCAAGGTCTTGAGCACGCGGAGTTGGCGCGCATGGTGGGGCTGCCGATCGCGGTCTGAGCGTTCACGGGCTTTGACCACGATCATGGATTCCTTGCCCCAGGCGCGGGGCAAGGAATCCAAGGCGCGGCATTGATCGAATCAGGCGCCCCGCCTGAAAACCATCAGCCGCCGACGTACCGGCCCAAAAAGAGGACCGCGCCGGTTGCGTTGTCGCGGATCAAGAAGACAAAGGGCTTGTCGAGAACGAGGGTCACCGGCAACGGCTGTGGCGCCGCCGTGGCAACGCCGAAAATGGTTCCCGTCGCTGCGGCGGCTTCGGTACCTTTTTCATCGACGTCGATGAAAGCCTTGTGCAGAATGTTTCCGACGAAGAGCTTCCTCGGCTTCGGGTTGGCGATACCCGAAAGATCGGCATTCTTCTCGTCAAAAAGCGCCTTGACGCCCAAGGTCTTGAGAGCGTCCGTGGCGCTGAAAGAGGCATCTTCAATCTTGAACTTGGGCATGGTCAGATCAACGCGCGTGGGCTGCAACGCGCCATCAATGCCGGCAAGCCGCGTCGCATCCAGGGACGACTCAAACGCCGCCAGATCGTCGGGCAGAATGGCCGTGAAGGTCAGCCCGCCGTCGTAGGGCAGCCGAACGGCGCGCCAGCCGCTGCCCGCGCCATAAGCGAACTTGTCGGTCGTATGCATCATCTGCGCGTCCGTGTCGCCATTCGGGCCGTGAAAGGTGCCGGCAACGGTTGCTTCCACCGAAAACGGCGAACTCCAGTCGGCTTTGAAATAGACGGCATTGACCAGGACGGCGCGCGTATCTGTGGTGATGCTGCCATTGGGCAAGATATCCCGGATCTTGTCTTTGGTTTCGCCGGCGACCCAATCGTTGATGGCAACGCGCGCGGTGTCGGGCGCACTGATGAAGTCGGCAAGCCGAACGCCAGCGCCGTAATCGACGGCCAGCGTATCCAGAAACGGCTGCTCGAACTTCATCGTGGCCTCGCCCCACAGTGAGTTGGCGATGTTGAGTGCGACCGGCGCCTTGCCTTCGGCCGCTGGCGGACGTTGCGTCAGCGCCAGATCGAGCGCGCCGAAAGCGGTGTGCAGGCGATCATCGGGCAGCGTGAAATGCATGGCGTTCTTCAGTTCGCTGGCCGTCGCGCCGCGCGCGCCGGCAGACGTCATGGCCAAGGCGACCGAAAGCGAATAGGGCGAGAAGAACAGATTTTTGTTGGCGAACTGGGGATCGTTTCCGAGCGTCTTGTAAATATCGGCGGCAAAGGCCGTGTTGCCCTCGCGCAGGGCGGCGGCATCGGCATCGGATACGTTCAGGGAGGTATTGCGCGCCAGCGACGACGAAACCAGCGTGCCGTTCGCTGGAGCCTGTGAAGTCCCCGCGCCCGACGAATCATCGTCTCCTCCGCAGGCTTGCAACAAAAGAAGCGCGGCCGCCGAGACGGCGGCAATCAGTGATTTTTTCATGATGACTCGTATGAAAAGTTGTTTGAAGGCGGAAAATGAACCACGGCTTTGCCGCTTGGCGCCAACAAAACGTCACCTTGCCCGTATTCACGTTGTAAGCGCTTGCGTAGCATAGCTTCGCCGAGGCGTCATCCGTGCATCCGGGTGCGATTGAAAGCGATGTGTTGATGAATTTTTCTGCTTTGGCGTGAAAATTTTGACGGCCCGTCAGAGGGTGTATTTAAAATAAAATACCTTCCATACTCCCCTCCCGGGGAGTGGACGACACAGGAGGTAGCCGATGGGTACGGCGAGAAGACAGGGCAACAAGCAAGCCGGCAGGCCGGCGCTGCTGCAAGCCCAGCATCTGAGCACGCTGGTGGAGTTGGCCCAGCCCGGTAGGTTGGGTTGAGCTATAGCGAAACCCAACAATCGGATGGATCACAAAGTTGGGCATCGTTGCTACTTCAGCCCAACCTACGGCGTTAAAATTTCATACAAATCAAAGAGTCACGAAATTGGTTTCCACTTGATGATGCGTTAAACGGGAAATCTGGGTTTATCGAAGCTCCGCTTTCCCGCCTTCGCGGGAATGATGAGAGGATAAAACCGCGCCAGTTTCGTGCGTCACGGACAGCCCGGTAGGCTGGGATAAAGCGTAGCGTAATCCCAGCATCCACCGCCTGAAGCTGGGATTGCGTTTCACTCCATCCCAGCCTACGGTCCTTCAAGATGTGTGCAATCGGATGGTTTCAAGGTGAGTGGAAAATCTGGGATAAAGGGTTTTATCGAAACTTTGGTTCTTCGGCCTTGTTTTTCTTTTTGAAGTCACGGAGTTACTAACCTTTTAGAAAATATTATTACAAACCGCATACTGGCATTCAGGTTGTTGGAAGAAAGATTTGACCAGTTTAGGCAATTTCTGAATACGGTGAAGAGCGGCGCGGGTGAGGCGGATCATGTCGTCTTTGGACTGGACAA
>JAITMV010000131.1 GCA_031277295.1 Burkholderiaceae bacterium
CCGTCATGCTGCGTTGCAAATCCTCGCAATACCACTCGGTATTGCTCCGGTTTGCGCCTTGCCTGACGAACAAATCCATCGATTTCATTTGTAAAGGTTTTGGTGGAACGGAGCACTAGGATGATCGACTTCTCTACGGTTTCCAGGTTGACCCCCCCGCTTTCCTCGTGCCGGCTGCAATACAATGTCATTCACTCTGTAAGGGGTAAACCGATGGCTGCCAACCAACTTGTCCAGGCCCGCATTGACGGCGGTGTGAAAGCTGAAGCGGCGGCAGTGCTGGCCGCGATGGGGCTGACCGTATCGGACGCCGTGCGGTTGCTGCTGACGCGCAATCGCGCGCGAAAAGGCGCTGCCGTTCGAGCCGCTGGTTCCGAATGAGACGACGATTGCCGCGATGATGGAGGCCCGCGCGGGCGGCGGCAAACGCTTCGCCACCATTGCCGAACTGATGGCCGATCTGAATGCGGACGATTGAACGCTTTGGCCCATTCAGGCGCGATTACAAGCGGGAGAAGAAAGGACAGCACCGGACCACTCAAGCCCAACCTCGTGCTGATCTACCGCAAGACCAACGATAACCTGCTGCAACTGGTCCGGCTTGGCTCGCATTCCGAACTTGGCCTGTGAGGCCTTGAATCCTCGCCCTGCCGCCTCTATCTGCGCCTCTCTCATTGCCGTCATTGAGCGCAGCGAGTCATGCGCTGCCCAAGCGCCGTCATTTGTCATTTTTTCATTCCCATGAGCACCCAAAAACACGCTTTCCAAGCCGAGGTCGCGCAACTGCTGCACCTGGTCACGCATTCGCTGTATTCACACCCGGAAATCTTTTTGCGCGAGTTGATTTCCAATGCCTCAGACGCCTGCGACAAGCTGCGCTTCGAGGCGCTGGCCGATGCGTCGCTGTATGGCGATCAGCCGGCGCTTGAAATCCGCATCGCCATCGACAAGGACGCGCGCACCATCACCGTCACCGACACCGGCATTGGCATGAGCGAGGCTGAGGCGGTCGAGCACCTGGGCACCATCGCCAAGAGCGGCACGCGCGAGTTCATGAGCAAGCTCTCGGGCGATCAGAAGGCCGACGCGCAACTAATCGGCCAGTTTGGTGTCGGCTTTTACTCCGGCTTCATCGTCGCCGAGCGCATCACGGTCGAATCGCGCCGCGCCGGTCTGCCGCCTGAAAGCTCCGTGTGCTGGCGCAGCACCGGCGCGGGCGATTTCGAGGTCGAGGCGATCACCCGCGCCGAGCGCGGCACCAGCGTGACTTTGCATCTGCGCGAAGACGCGCTGGAGTTCGCCGACGATTGGCGCATCCGCGAGCTGATCGGCAAGTACTCCGAGCACATTGCCCTGCCCATCAAGATGGAAGGCCAGAAATGGGAAGAGAGCAAGCAAGAAGGCCAGCCCGGCCGCATGGTCAAGACCGGCGAATGGGAGACGGTGAACCAGGCCACCGCCTTATGGACGCGGCCTAAAAAAGACATCACCGACGAGCAGTACACCCAGTTCTACGAACAGACCACGCGCGACTGGCAGCCGCCGCTGGCCTGGACGCACAACCGCGTGGAAGGCAGCGCCGAATACACGCAACTGCTGTACCTTCCCGCGCACGCGCCGATGGACTTGTGGGAGCGCGAGCACAAAAGCGGCGTCAAACTGTACGTGCGGCGCGTGTTCATCATGGAAGATGCCGAGCAACTGCTGCCGCGCTACCTGCGCTTCGTCAAGGGCGTGGTCGATTCGGCCGACCTGCCGCTGAACGTCAGCCGTGAGTTGCTGCAACAAAGCCGCGACGTGCGCGCCATCCGCGACGGCAACACGCGCCGCATCCTCGGCCTGCTGGAAGAGCTGGCCAAAGAGACCGGCCCCACCGCCGACAAAGCCGATGACGACAAGGCCAGCGGCGACAAACCCATCGCCCCCAGCGACAAATACGCCACTTTCTGGCGCGAATTCGGCGCCGTGCTGAAAGAAGGTCTGGGCGACGACCATGCGAACCGCGACCGCATCGCCGGCTTGCTGCGCTATGCCTCAACCCAAAGCGATGCGCCCGCCGTCTCACTGGCCGACTACAAAGCGCGCATGAAAGACGGCCAAAAAGCCATCTACTACCTCACCGCCGACACCCTGGCCGGCGCGCGCAGCAGCCCGCAGTTGGAAATCTTCCGCAAAAAGGGCATCGAAGTGCTGCTGATGACCGACCGCGTGGACGAATGGGCGCTGTCGCACCTGCACGAATTTGACGGCACGCCGCTGCAATCGGTCGCCAAAGGCGCGGTTGATCTGGGCGAGTTGCAAGACGAAGCTGAAAAACAAGCTCTTGAGGCCGCCGCCGAGCACATCAAGCCGCTGCTTGAAAAACTCAAAACCGCGTTGAAAGACCAGGCCGAGGACGTGCGCGTCACCACCCGCTTGGTTGATTCGCCCGCCTGCCTGGTAGCCAAGGACGCCGACATGAGCCTGCAACTGGCGCGCCTGCTCAAACAAGCCGGCCAGCCCGTGCCCGACGTCAAGCCGGTGCTGGAAATCAACCCCGAGCACCCGCTGGTCAAAAAACTCGACGGCAGCCCCCACTTTGACGACCTGGCCCGCATCCTGTTCGACCAGGCGCTGCTGGCCGAAGGCGGCCTGCCCGACGACCCCGCCGCCTACGTGCGGCGGGTGAATGCGCTGCTGGTTTGAGAGCCTGTGAATCATGAGGCGGCCGATCATCGCGGTTGTGGCGTTGGCCGGATGGTGCGGGCAGGCGTTGGCGCAGACGACGGAAGATGCGCTGCGCGTCGCGCGACGTTTCAATGAGATGAGCATCGTCGATGCGGGAACCGCTGGGCGCTGGGTGGTATGGACCCACGGCGCCCCTGCCGACGATAGGAGCGTGACGCTATCTCTGGTTGGCCCGCGCGGGCACAAAAGCTGGTCGCGGACTTGGGCGGGAGGGGCTTACGCGCCGGCCCTGCGTTCGTTGCCGCAATGGCGGTACGCGGGTGCGGCAGTGCTGGCCTTGACGGTGCAGTTCGGCGCGGCAGCGGAAGAAGTCCATCTTTTCGGCCTGGCCAAAGGCAGGCCGGTTGAGCTGTTCAGTGAATTGGCCGATACCGTGGGCTGGATATTTGCGCCGGGGGATCTGAACGACGAATTGGTGCTGCTCCTGTACAACACGCATCCAGACAGCACGACTCAGGTGCCAAGCTGTTACCGCTGGAACGATAGCGAGGCGAAGCTTGCAAAGCGCAATTGTCCGTCTGGACTGTCCCGGTAGACCGCGTACTCAGCCCGGCAGACTTGCCTTGTTTGCGTTCATTCGCGGCCTGCTTGCGGCTTGGGCTGCGCTGGCGACGGCGGCCGCTGCTTGGGTTGTGACAGATAGCCAAATACGGCATGGGCAATGATGAGCGTCAAGGCTCCGCCCGACAGCGCCCGTCGGACCCAGACTGAACCGTTTTCGCGTGGCGCTGTAGGGGCAACCCTTGTGGTTGCCCTGTGTTCATGCCGATGATCGTGCCCAGTGGAGACAAGGGCAACCACAAGAGCGTGCCCCTACAAAACGGTTTTATGCGTCGCGGCTGGCGCGCCAGCGCCGTGGATCACTGACATGAAGCATCGCTTAACGTTTCTTTACACCCGGCCGATACCCTAAAGAGTGGCCGGGCCGCTTATCCTTCGTCTTATGCAAGCGATGTTTTTTCCCGCCGGCCGGATGCGAGCGATGACGCTGGCGCTGGCGTTGGGCGTGGCCGGGTGCGTGGTGGGGCCGGATTATCAGCGTCCCGCGCCGCCTGCGGGCGTAGAGCTGCCGGCGTTCAAGGAAGGCGATTTGTGGCGGCCCGCGTCGCCCACTGTGATTGATCTGCAAGCCGAATGGTGGAAAGCCTACGGCGACGCGCAACTGGACGCGCTGGTGGCGCAGGCCAACCAAGCCAACCCGACGCTGGCGCAGGCCGAGGCGCAGTACCGGCAAGCGCAGGCGCTGGTGGCGGGCGCGCGGTCGGCGTTCTTTCCCACCGTGGGCCTGGGCGCGTCGGCGGGGCGGGCGCGCAACATTGACAGCGGCGCGGCGTCGCTGGGCAACAGCCATGCCTGGTCGCTGAACGCTTCGTGGGAGCCTGATTTGTGGGGCGGTGTGCGCCGCGACGTAGAGGCCGCGGGCGCCAGCGCGCAAGCCAGCGCCGCCGACTTGGCCGCCGCGCGGCTGGCGGTGCAGGCGGCGGTGGTCAACAACTACATCCAGTTGCGCCTGACCGAGGAGCAACAGGCGCTGTATGCCAACACCATCGAGGGTTACCAAAAGTCACTGGCGCTGACGCAGGCACAGCACCGCGCCGGCGTGGCCACCGGCGCGGACGTGGCGCTGGCGCAAAACACGCTGGCCTCGGCGCAGGCGCAGGCGGTTGATCTGGATCTGACGCGCCGCCAGCTTGAACACGCGCTGGCCGTGCTGATGGGCCAGACGCCCGCCGCCTTCACGTTGCCAGCCGCGCCGTTGCAGGCGGCGCTGCCGGCGATACCACCGGGGCTGCCGTCGCAACTGCTGGAGCGCCGCCCCGATATCGCGGCCGCCGAGCGCCGGGTGGCCGAGGCCAATGCCCGCATCGGCGTGGCGAAGGCGGCGTGGTTTCCCAACCTCATTTTGAGCGCCAGCGGCGGTTATCAGGGCACCGGCTTCGGGCCGTGGTTTTCGGCCCCTGGCCGCGTGTGGGCGCTGGGCGCGGCGCTGGCGGGCGTGCTGTTCGACGGCGGCGCGCGCGACGCCCGGCTTGAGCAGGCGCGCGCCGGTCTGGACGCGGCGGCGGCGGGCTACCGGCAAACCGTGCTGGCGGGTTTTCAGGAAGTCGAGGACAACCTGGCCGCGCTCGGCGATCTGGCGCGCGAGCGCGTCGCGCAGGACGAGGCGGCGCGCGCCGCGCGCGAGTCGCTGCGCGTGCTGCTGGCGCAGTACCGCGCGGGCACCGCGCCCTATACCTCGGTGGTGACCGCGCAGGCGCTGGCGCTGACCGCCGACCGCACCGTGCTGCAACTGCGCGCGCGCCAGTTCGCCGCCAGCGTGGCGCTCATCAAGGCCATCGGCGGCGGCTGGGACGCCAGTCAGTTGCCCCCACCCGACGCGCGGGCCGCCGCTTCTACTTCGACGGATTCTTCTCATGAGTGATGTACGCAACCAGGAGGCGCGACAAGGCCGCACACTGCCCGGCATCTTCGCCATCGCCGCGCTGGCGCTGGCCGCCGCTGGCTGTTCGCCGCCGCCGCCGCCAGCCAAAAAGGCCGCGCCGCCGGTGCCGGTGCGTTCGGCGCGGGTGACGCAGCAGGCGGTGCCCGTCGCGCGCACCGGGGTCGGCAACGTGACGCCGGTGATGTCGGTCACGGTGCACACGCGCGTCGATGGGCAGCTTGACAGCGTCGGCTTCAAGGAAGGGCAGGACGTGAAGGCCGGACAGGTGCTGGCGCGCATCGACCCGCGTCCGTTTCAGGCCCAGCTCGACCAAAGCCTGGCGCAGAAGGCGCGCGACGAGGCGGCGC
>JAITMV010000235.1 GCA_031277295.1 Burkholderiaceae bacterium
CTGGGCCTGCAAGGCGCCCAATCTGCGCCGCGCCCTCACGCTGATGGACTTGAAGGTACCCACCGGCCCCTGGCGCGCGCCGGGTTGTTGCGCGCAGGTCTTTGCCCAGCAAGGCTTCATGCACGAACTGGCGCTGGCGGCAGGGCGTGACCACGTTGAATTTCTGATCGACGCCGTCAATCGCGACGTACCCGAACTCGCGCCCACCGATCCGGGACGGATCAACTTCAGCCCCGCCCGCGCCGCCGCCGTCATCAAACTGTGTGCCGAAAAAGCCGGCTGGGGCAAAAAACTCCCCAAAGGCCGCGGCTTGGGCCTGGCCTGGTGCTACTCCCACGCCGGCCACGCCGCGCAGGCGGTGGAGTTGAGCGTGGACGCCAAAAAACGCATCACCATCCACCGCGTGGTGGTCGCCTCCGACATCGGTCAAGTCATCGACTTAGCCGGAGCCGAATCGCAAGCGCAAGGCGCCAGCATCGACGCCTTCTCAATGGCAATGGGCCAGCAACTGCACATCGAAAATGGCCGCATCAAGGAACAAAATTTCCGCGATTACCCCATTTTGCAAATGCCCTTCGCGCCCGGCGTCATCGAAGCGTATTTCATCGAATCCGGCTTCTCCCCCACCGGCATGGGCGAACCCGCGCTGCCGGCCATGCCCCCCGCCATCGCCAACGCCATCTTCGCCGCCACCGGCGAGCGGGTGCGGGCGATGCCGTTTAGCAGTTTGGGGTATACGGTTTGAAGGGGGAAAGGCCGAGAGCGTTGAGTACGACTGGTGATCTGAATCCGTGATCCTCAGAGTGAAAGCACCTCACCCACCGGGTGAAGGGTTTTCTTCTTGAGGTCACGGATTCAGGTGGTGATCTTTAACTGTCGTTCATCTTGTACATCAAGTATCAGGAAGAAAGGAGAAAGTATGCTTACATTCCAAAAACTGTGGGACAGCCATCCAACGATTACTGGCCAGAACAATCCCTGTACGACGAACGGGAGAGCGAATTTTTCGGATCAATGCGCCATAAGGGTTGGGGTAGCTTTGGCCGCATGTGGAGTTGATATGTCTAAAGTTCCTGGCGCACGTTATTGTTGGCAGCACAAAAGATCTGCAGGCCATGTTTTGGCGGCTGAAGAGTTGGCGAATGGATTGAGGATGCATCCCTTTTTTGGTTTAGGGAATTTACAAAAAATAACTCCGGAAAATTTCAAAGATAAAATTGCATTGCAAACGGGGATAATTTTCTTTAAAGATTATTACAAAAGAGATGGTGAGACATTTAGAAATCGCAGTGGTGACCACATTGATTTATGGAATGGATCGCGACTCACCACTTTGCTTAGTTGGTTCAGAATACAAGGCGGACTCTCTTGGGAAGGCGTATGGTCGAAACATGGAGACTCCAAGGAGATATGGTTTTGGAGGGTGATGTGAGATGAAGAAAATAATATTCTATGCAGGAGTGATAATTGCATTATTGTTTCTTTGCTATCATTTACTGTTTGTGTCTTTTGCCATAGGCTCGGTTCATATGGAAAGTGATGCCGATGTGGATAAGGCAGGGGAAATATTTCTATTTTTTATATTTCCAGTGATATTTATTGGAGGCATCTGGATTGCTCGTCATGTTTTTTGTATTATAACTGGCCTTACAAAATATAAAAATTATATTGCAGTTCTATTATCTCTTTATGGGGGGGGCTTTGGTGTCATGTTCATTAATTTTCTAATTTTTTCTTTATTGTCCATCAGGATAGAAGATCGCTTTATTGCATTCACAATCATGGCGGCATCCTTCGTCATTTCTGCAATTGTAACATTTCATATTGCTAAAAAACAGTTGCTGAAAATTCAGGCAAGCACTGAAAAACATGCTGTTTGTTGCGCGCGCTAAAAGCGGTTATCTGTTTTGTTAGGAGCCATGACCCAGCACCGGTTAACACTCAAAATCTCATTTGCCCTGCTGCTCATTTTGGCGGCTGGGCTGTTCATCCCAGAGCGGGCCGTTATTCCCGTGGAGGCCGCCTCCGCACGGGACTGGAATCCAAAGTCCTTCTGGCATGAGCCATGGGGCGCATCCGGCGTACACAAGGGGATAGACATATTTGCGCCGCAAGGCAGGAGGGTCGTTTCGGCCACGCCAGGTGTCGTCATCTATCGGGGCCGGTGGGGGCGCGGCGGCAATGTCGTTGCTGTACTGGGTCCCAAGTGGCGTGTCCACTATTACGCTCACCTGGACAGCCACGGCGAACGGTCGCCCTTGTTCGTTGCCTCGGGAACCGAAATTGGGGCTGTCGGTACCTCAGGCAATGCCGCGGGCAAGCCACCGCACTTGCACTACACGGTTTTTTCTCTGTTGCCCATGCCTTGGCGGTACGGCACAGGCTCTCAGGGGTGGCGCAAGATGTTTTATCTTGATCCCGGTGCCATGCTTGGTCGTGGCGCCTGACTTTGCGTGGATATTGGGTGATGCCAGAGTGACGCCGGAGGCTGATGCAAGGCAGCGCGGAGGCTTTTCCTCATTCCTGCAAGCCCTGAAATTTTTTTGGGTTTATTGTTCGGCGATAGGCCCAGGCACTGCCCTGGGAAGACGGCGAGTCTTGGCTACGGTGAGTTTGCTGAATTGCATGGCCGTGTCCCACTGAGCCTCCAGCCGTGTGATGCGCCGATCATGCTGGAGCAGTTCCGCGCTCATTTGTTTAAGCGCTTCACCAGCGCGCTTCATGTCGTCGGTAAGCGCCAGAACCTCTTTGATGGCCTTGAGTGCTTCGGTGATCGTGCTCATGCCGCTTTTCTGGGAGTACGGCGATCCGCTTCCTGCTTGATGCAGGCCATGGCCTCGGCTGCGGCCTGCAAGCCTTCATGAAGGCTATCGCGGGCCTCGACGATAGAGTGCCGCACCTCTATCGTCAGTGCCGCCAGTTCTTGTTCCTGGCTTGTCGTATCCGGTAGGCACCGCTTGCGGATTAACTCGCCAACGCTGATTCCGTCATTCGCCGCTTCGGCAGTCAAGTATTGCTTGAAGTCCGGTGAGGCAAGAAAGGTGATCCGCTTGGATTTCATGACGCTGCTCCTTTGTCCCAGTAGGCACATGGTAATGCATATGTGCATCTTTTGCAAGGATGAGTCTTTTCCAACGAGGTATGCGCCTGGGGCACTCTGGCAGCGGCGCTCGATGGACTGAGATGGCGTATCCAAAATGATCTATGCAGCCAGCCTGGTAGCGAGGATACGCTGCCCGGCAGCAGTTACCTAAGCGCAGCCAGTACGCATAATGTACATGCAGGAATTGACGATGTCGCGGCGTTCGTGCGTGAGCGGCTTGCCGCGTGTGGTGCGGCGCTCAAACAGGTGATGTACAAGTTCCCATTCGGCATCGGTGAGGCCGGTGTTCATACCGCCAGGCCATAGCGTTGCGGCGCCGCACTTTGCGCGGCTGCGCGCGTACCGGCGTGGCGCGCAGGGCGCACACGCCGGATGCCGGCCTTCTTGAGCGCCTTGCCAACCGTGGCCGGGCACACCTCAATGTCCGTCTGGCGCACGAATTCGCGCGTGAATTCACTTATCGAGGACTGCGCCATGCGCTGGGCCAACTCTGCCAGCGTGCTCAGATGCCACGATGTGCGCACAAGGCACAATCGGCGCATGACCGTGCCGCACGTATCGATTCAGACCGCAGACTTTGACTTGAGCGCCGAAGTTGCCGCGTTGCGTGCGGGCGATGGTGGGGTGGGGGCGGTGTGCGCTTTCATCGGCACGGTGCGCGATTTCAGCGATGGTCAGGCCGTCGCCGCGATGGAGTTGGAGCACTATCCGGGCATGACCGAAAAGGCCATCGAGGGCATGATCGACGAGGCCGTGCGGCGTTTCGGCATTCGCGCCGCGCGGGTGATTCACCGCGTCGGGCCGCTGCAACCGCAAGACCAGATCGTGCTGGTGGCGGTGACGGCGGCGCACCGGGGCGAGAGTTTTCAAGCCTGCGAATTTCTGATCGACTACCTCAAAACCCAGGCGCCGTTCTGGAAGAAGGAGCAGACCCCCGGCGGCGCGCGCTGGGTGGATGCGCGCAGCGCCGACGATGCGGCGTTGGCGCGCTGGGGTGTCGCGGCGTCGAACCGATGATGCGCTGCTGGCTGGCTGCCGCTGTGTGGATGCTGCTGGTGGTGTTGCCTGTCGACACCTACGCGCAGCGCGCTGTAACAACGCCGTGGCTGGCGCGCGTGACCTGGGTGAGCGATGGCGATTCGCTCTGGGTACGGTCCGAAAAAAGCGGCCAGCGCGTGCGCCTGCGGCTACAAGGCATCGACGCGCCGGAGTTGTGCCAGGTGTCCGGCACGCAGGCGCGGCAGGCGTTGTTGGCCAAGGTGTCGGGCCAGCGGGTGCGCGTCAGCGTGCAAGCGCGCGACACCTATGGCCGCGCGGTGGCGCGCGTGGTGCGCGTGCGCGACGGCGCCGACGTGGCGCGGGCGATGGTGCGCGAGGGCTGGGCGTGGGCGGATCGGTTTCGCAAGCAGCCGGTCCAATATGAGCGCGAGGAGGCCCGCGCCCGCGCCGCCAAACGCGGCCTGTTCGCCCGGTCCCGGCCTGAGCGACCTGTGGACTTTCGCCGCCGGCATGGGCCTTGCCGTTGAGGTGGCCATCATCCTGGAAACCTCAGTTGAGCGCTTGTTTACCTTCGCAGAGCCGCATGAAAACTGACATTCGCAGCTTCGATGACGCGCACCTCCTGGGTGACACCGCTACGCACTCGCCAGCACCATGCTCGCCGCGCCATGCGGCGTTGCTCGTCCTTGCGGGCATTAGCCCGCGGCGTCCTCGCGCCTTGCCTGGCACGCCGATCATGGCGCTGGCGAGCGCGTTCAACTGAGGTTTCCAGGATCATGCGCCCGCCGCGCATAAGCTTAAAAGCATAAGCTCAAAAAAAAGAAATAGTTTGATATCGAGCCGCCGGGTCGCATACTGCGAAGCCATGACCCCGTTCGACTCGTTCCCATACCGCTCGCTTGACAAATATCCGTTCGGGCTGGGCTGGTCGTTGCCCGTGACCCGGCTTCGACAAGCTCAGCCTGAACGGGGGGTTATGCGGTTGAGTGAACGGTCTTGCGGCTTGTTCGACTTCGCGCACCGGCGAACCCGCGCCGGGCGAATGCGATGTCGGGACTGACGCCGCCGCCCGTGCGCTGAACGCGCTTTCCGGCAATCCCCAACGCCTCTCTTTCCTTTCGACGCCGCGCGGCTTTTGCCGCTAGCGTCGCGGGCCTTCTTTGCCCAATTTTTTATGGATCGACTCATCATGACCTCATCGAACCCCCACCCACCCCGGCTGTCGCGCCGCGCTTTCGCCGTACTCGCCACCACGCTGACCGCTTGGCTGGCTACTGGCGCGGCCCAGGCGCAAGGCGACGCGCCGCCCGCCAGCGCCGCCACGCAGTTGCGCATCGGCTATCAGAAATACGGCACGCTGACCTTGCTCAAGGTGCGCGGCACGCTGGACAAACGTCTGGCCGGGCAGGGCATTGCCGTGAAATGGATCGAGTTTCCCGCTGGCCCGCAGTTGCTGGAAGGCTTGAACGTCGGCTCCATCGACTTTGGCACCGTGGGCGAAGCGCCGCCGATCTTCGCGCTGGCCGCCGACGCGCCGCTGGTCTATGTGGGCAGCGAGCCGCCCGCGCCCACCGCCGAGGCCATCGTGGTGCCGAAGGATTCGCCGCTGAAGCAGGTGGCGGATCTGCGCGGCAAGCGCGTGGCGTTGAACAAGGGCTCCAACGTCCATTACCTGCTGGTCAGGCTGTTGGAAAAAGCGGGGCTGCCGTACAGCGACATCCAGCCCATCTACCTTGCGCCCGCCGACGCGCGCGCCGCCTTCGAGCGCGGCGCGGTCGATGCCTGGGCGATCTGGGACCCGTTCTTCGCCGCCGCCGAGGAGCAGCTTGGCGCGCGCGTGCTGGCCGACGGCGCGGGCGCGGTCAACAACATTCAGTATTACCTGGCGTCCAAAGGCTATGCGCGGGCGCGGCCCGACGTGTTGAACGCCGTGCTGGATGAACTGAAAGACACCGACGCCTGGGCCGCCATCAATCCCAAAGAGGCCGAAACCATCCTCGGCCCGCAACTGGGGTTGGAGCCTGCGGTGGTGGCGCGCGCCGTTTCGCGTTTTTCATACGGCGTTCAACCCGTGGGCGCGGAGACGCTGGCCGACCAGCAGCGCATCGCGGACGTTTT
>JAITMV010000123.1 GCA_031277295.1 Burkholderiaceae bacterium
CCCCCCTGAGGCGCTTACGCGCCATCCCCCCTGAGGGGGGACGCACCCAGCGGCCTGGCAAAGCCAGCTCCACGGGTGCCCTGGCGTGGCTTGCTCCGCAGCCTTGCGGCTCTTTACGTTTCATGCGGCGCGGGTGGCGCGTGAGCGTCATGGGCAACTGAAGTGAAACTTGACCCGTTTAGCACGACCGCTGTAGGGGCAACCCTTGTGGTTGCCCTTGTGTCCACTGGACCAGGGCCGGTGTCGCGCACACAGGGCAACAACAAGGGTTGCCCCTACGCCAAACGTTTCATGCGTCGCGGCTGGCGCGTGGGCGTCATGGGTCACTGAAGTGAGCCTAGTGAGTCAGAAATTCGTGAACAAAAAAATCGGCCGCAATCAGAGCCGCTCCAGTACCCCCAGCGCAAACGGCAAGCTGGCTATGCCCAGCACGGTAGACAGGGTCACCAAGCCGGCCACGTAAGGCCCGTTGTAACCCATGCGCGCGGCCAGTACGTAGCAGCTTGACGCGGTGGGCAGCGCCGCGAAGGTGAGCAAGATCGTCGTCTCGGCCGCGCCCAAGGCAAACGCGCGCGCCAGTAGCAAGGCGGTGACGGGCAAAATCAAGTGCTTGATCGCCAGCACGCTGACGCCGAGCAGCTTGCCGCGCGCCAGGCTCTGGAACTGCATGCCGGCGCCAGCAGCCATCAGGCCGAGCGCAATCGAGGCCGCGCCGATGCGCGTGACGGTGGGCGCAAGCCATTGCGGGATCGACAATCCAAGCAGATTGGCCGCCAGGCCCGACGCGGTGGCGATGATGAGCGGATTGCGCGCAATTTCGCCCCAAAAACCGCGCCCGGCGTGCCGCGCCATCGGCCACACCGCGCCCAGGTTGTACAGCGGCACGCAGACGCCGATCAGCACTGCGATCAGTTGCAGCCCCTGCGCGCCGGCCAGCCGCTCAGCCAGCGCCAGGCCGATGAAGGAGTTGAAGCGAAAGGCGATCTGCGCGCTGGCCGCGTGGTCGCGCGCGTCGATGCGACCGCTTAAGCCCGGCAGCCGGGGCAAGGCATAGGCCAGCGCGATGCCGGCGGCCCCCATGACCAGCCCTGCGCCCATCAGACCGGACGCCGCGCGCAAATCAAGCGGCGTGCGCACAATCGACTGAAACAGCAGCACCGGAAACAGAAAGTAATAGACCAGTCCTTCCACCGCCTGCCACACCGGTCTGCCCAGCGCGGTGTGCCGACACAGCAGGTAGCCGATCAGGATGAGCGAGAAGTCGGGCAGCAGCAGTTGGGCGTAATGCATCGGGTCCAGCTTGGGTTTAGGCCATTTTCCGACGCGCCAACTCCACGGTTGCCGGTGGCCTTGTCTGTGTTGCGCTTGATGGTGTTGGCCGGCATGTTGGCCGCCTTGGCCTTGTCAACGTTTAGCCGGGGGCACTACGGCTTACCACCCGGCGGGTGCGATTCAAAGTGGTGTGCGCTTGAATTGACTCCTTCACCCGCTGAGGGAAGAAGCCCGCCCCCACCCTTACCCTTCCCCAAAGGGGGAGGGAGAAATACCGGCAGCGCCGCCCGGCCACAGGGTGGGGTTTCCAGGTCCGAACCAAAGTCAGTTTACGATGAACGACAAACCGGGAACAATAGCGCATTCAACATTATTGGAGAGCGGCCATGAAAGCCAGCAATATTCTCGAAACCATCGGCCGCACGCCTGTCGTGCGTATCAACCGGCTGTTCGGCGCCGGCGCCAATGTCTGGATCAAAAGCGAGCGCGGCAACCCCGGCGGATCGATCAAGGACCGCATTGCGCTGGCAATGATCGAGAACGCCGAGCAGTCGGGCCGGCTGGCGCCCGGCGGCACGATCATCGAGCCGACCAGTGGCAACACCGGCGTCGGCCTGGCGATGGTGGCCGCCGTCAAGGGCTACAAGCTGATTTTGGTGATGCCCGACAGCATGAGCGTGGAGCGCCGCCGGCTGATGCTGGCCTATGGCGCGAGGTTCGATTTGACGCCACGCGAAAAAGGCATGAAGGGCGCCATCGCCCGCGCCGAAGAGTTGGCCGCGCAAACGCCCGGCGCGTGGATTCCGCAACAGTTCGACAACCCGGCCAACGCAGCGGCGCACGAACGCACCACGGCCCAGGAAATCCTGGCTGACTTTCCCGATGGCCTGGACGCCTTGATTACCGGCGTGGGTTCCGGCGGCCACCTGAGCGGCTGCGCGCGCGTGCTGAAGGCCAAATGGCCCAAGCTGAAGGTGTTCGCGGTCGAGCCGGCACAGTCGCCCGTGATCAGCGGCGGCCAGCCGGCGCCGCACCCGATTCAGGGCATCGGCGCGGGGTTTATCCCGAAGAACCTGGATACCTCGCTGCTGGATGGCGTGATCCAGGTCGAAGCCGAGACCGCGCGCGAGATGGCCCGCCGCAGCGCGCGTGAGGAGGGGATTTTGGTCGGCATCAGCAGCGGCGCGACGCTAGCGGCGATTGCACAGAAGCTGCCCGAGTTGCCAGCGGGCGCGCAGGTGCTGGGGTTCAACTACGACAGCGGCGAGCGTTATCTGTCAGTGGAAGGGTTTTTGCCGGGGTGACGGCCCCCTTGAGGCGCTGGCGCGCGACCCGCGGCGCATGAAACGAAACGCGCTGGTTTGTAATTCCCTCCCCTTTTGGGGAGGGTTGGGTGGGGGCCTGCGGCGTTGGCGCTTCACGCTCCAGCCTATTATTTGATGTGCCGTCGGCCCCCATCCCTGCCTTCCTCAAAGGGGGAGAAAAACCGACGAGATCAAGGTCAGTTTCACTTCAGTTGTTCATGGCGCTCACGCGCCACCCGCGACGCATGAAACATTTGGCCTAGGGGCAACCCTTGTGGTTGCCCTGTGTGCGCGACACCGGCCCTTGTCCAGTGGACACAAGGGCAACCACAAGGGTTGCCCCTACAGCGGTCGCGCTAAACGGGTCAAGTTTCATCTCAGAAACAGCGGTGTTTTCAAACCGCACCCAGTTTTACCAAGAAAATTTTCAGGCTCGTTCAGCCGTCGCCGCGCGCCGCGTTCAGCGCGTCGCGCGTGCTTTGTGCCGCCGCCCGCGCGGCGGCGGCAAAATCCTCCGCACCGCTGCCGGCGTACAGAATAGCGCGCGAGCTGTTGACGATGACCGGCCCTGTCGCCAACCCCGCCGCGTTGCCGCGCCAGCCGGCTTTTACCGTCGCCGCGGCGTCGCCGCCTTGGGCGCCGACACCGGGAATCAGCAGCGGCAGCGTCGGCGCCAGGGCGCGCACGCGCTCGATTTCGCGCGGGTAGGTCGCGCCGACCACCAGGCCGAGTTGACCGCCCACGTTCCAGCGCCCCTGGGCCAGCCGCGCGATGTGCTCGTACAAAAGCGGCTGGCCGTCCACGCTGGCCAGCCGCTGGTTTTGCAGGTCGTCGCCGCCGGGGTTGGAGGTGCGGCACAGCAAAAACGCGCCCTTGCCGGGATAGCGCAGATACGGCTCGACCGAATCAAAGCCCATGAAGGGCGACAGCGTCACCGCGTCAGCCCCGTAGCGATCAAATGCCTCGCGCGCGTATTGCTCGGCGGTGCTGCCGATGTCGCCGCGCTTGGCGTCCAGAATCACCGGCACTTGCGGGGCCACGCGCTTGAGGTGCGCGATCAGGCGCTCAAGCTGCGCCTCGGCCCGGTGCGCGGCAAAGTAGGCGATCTGCGGCTTGAACGCGCACACCAGGTCCGCCGTGACCTCGGCGATGCGGGCGCAAAAGTCATACAACCCCTCGGCGTCACGCCCCACTCCCGCCGGAAAGCGCTCCGGCTGCGGGTCCAGCCCGACGCACAACAAGGATTGGTTTTGAACGGTGGCGGCGCGCAGTTGATCGAGGAAGGTCATGGTGGGGATTCTAGGAGCGGCGGCATAAAATGCTCGCTGCTTTTGTTTACCTTACCCATACGCCAATGACCAAGCCGACCCGCAAACCGAACATCCCCAACTTCTCTTCCGGCCCCTGCGCCAAGCGGCCCGGTTATGACGTGGCGCGGCTCGATTTGTCGGCGTTGGGGCGTTCGCACCGCTCGGGCTTGGGCAAAAAACTGCTCGGCGCGTGTTGCAGCGAAACGGCGCGCATCCTCGGCCTGCCGGAGGGTTACCGGGTGGCGGTAGTTCCCGCATCCGACACCGGCGCGGTCGAGATGGCGATGTGGTCGCTACTGGGCACGCGCCCGGTGGACATGCTGGCCTGGGAATCGTTCGGCTCAGGCTGGGTCACCGACGTGATGAAGCAGCTCAAGCTGAAAGACGCCCGCAAGCTGGAAGCCGGCTATGGCGACATCGTGGACTTCAACCAAGTGAACTTCGATCACGACGTGGTCTTCACCTGGAACGGCACCACCAGCGGCGTGCGGGTGCCAAATGGCGACTGGATCGCCGATAACCGTCAAGGACTGACCATCTGCGACGCCACCAGCGCCGTGTTCGCCATGCAACTGCCGTGGCACAAGTTGGACGTCATCACCTATTCTTGGCAAAAGGTGCTGGGCGGCGAAGGCGGCCACGGCATGTTGATCCTCGGCCCACGCGCCGTCGAGCGGTTGCAAAGCTACAGCCCGCCGTGGCCGCTGCCGAAAATTTTCCGCATGACCTCGGGCGGCAAACTGAGCGAAGGGCTGTTCAAGGGCGAAACCATCAACACCCCCTCGATGCTGTGCGTGGCCGACTATCTGGACGCGCTGAAGTGGTGCGAAAGCGTCGGCGGCGTACCCGGCACCATTGCCCGCTCCCTGGCCAACCTGAAGGTGGTGGAAGATTTCGTCGCCGCCAACGGCTGGATTCACTTCCTCGCCAAGACACCCGAAACCCGCTCCAACACCAGCGTCTGCCTGTCGCTCGATCTGCCCGAGGACAAGGTCAAGGCGCTAGTCAAACTGCTTGAAACCGAAGGCGCGGCCTACGACATCGGCTCATACAAAGACGCGCCACCCGGCATCCGCATCTGGTGCGGAGCGACGGTGGAAAAAAGCGATCTGCAAGTGTTGATGGAATGGCTGGCCTGGGGCTACGAGCAAGTCAAGTGAAAAAGGTTTGGCGTTAGCGTGAGCCGTTTTGCGGCGATGCGCCCGCGCCGAAAGAGGTATTCACGCCAAACGCACAACGCTAAATGCACAACGGCACAACGCACAACACGAAAATGTTCAAAATCAAAACCTTCAACGCCATTTCCCCCAAGGGACTCGCGCGCTTTGACACCGCGCGCTACCAGGTCGGCCCCGATGTGACCGCGCCCGAGGCCGTGCTGCTGCGCAGCCACAAGCTGCACGGCGAGGCGGCGCCCGAATCGCTGCTGGCGGTAGCGCGCGCCGGCGCCGGGGTCAACAACATTCCTGTTGATGATTACGGCAAGCGCGGCATCGTCGTCTTCAACACTCCCGGCGCCAACGCCAACGCGGTAAAAGAGTTGGTGCTGGCCGGCATGTTGCTGTCGGCGCGCGGCATTCTGCCCGGCATCGACTACGCGCGTTCGCTCGGCGCCATGAACGACGCCTCCGCCATGCACGCGCTGCTGGAAAAGGAAAAATCCAAATTCGCCGGCGGCGAACTGCGCGGCAAAACGCTCGGCATCGTCGGCCTGGGCGCCATCGGCTCGATGGTGGCCGACGCCGCGCTAGCACTGGGCATGACGGTGCTGGGGCATGACCCGGCGCTGTCCATCGACGCCGCCTGGCGTCTGTCCAACGCCGTACAGCGCATGGACAGCCTGCCCGCGCTACTGGCGCGCTCAGACTACGTCAGCCTGCACGTGCCCGCAATGGACGCCACCCGCGGCCTTATCAACGCCGACATGCTGGCGCACCTGCGACCGCACGCCGTGCTGCTGAACTTCGCGCGCGAAAGCATTGTCGATCCCACGGCGGTGTTGGCCCAATTGGCCGCCGGCAAACTGGGCCGCTACGTGTGCGACTTTCCCGAGCCGGGCTTTGCCGCCGAACCGAAGATCATCGCCATGCCCCACATCGGCGCCAGCACCGAGGAGTCGGAAGAAAACTGCGCCGTCATGGCCGCCGATCAATTGATCGATTACCTGGAACAAGGCCACATCGTCAACAGCGTCAATTACCCCGCGCTGCGCATGGACCGCACCGCCGGCGCCACCCGCATCACCTTCGCCAACGACAACGTGGCGGGCGTGCTCGGCCACGTCCTGTCGGTGCTGGCTGGCGCTGGCGTCAACGTCATCGACATGAGCAACCGCAGCCGCGACGCGCTGGCCTACAACATCATCGACGTCGCCACGCGCCCCAACGACGCGGTACTGAGCGCCATCGGCGCGGTCGAGCACGTGATCCGGGTGCGGGTGGTTTAGAGCCTGTTAACGCTCCACCTCATCCAGCAACCGCAGCAACGGCATCAGTTCGCGATAGCGCGCCGCGGTATGGCGGATGTAGCCGATAAAGCGCGGCGCGTCGGCCAAATATTTGGGCTTGCCGTCGCGCAGGGTCAGGCGGGCAAAAATGCCGGCCACTTTCAAGTGGCGTTGCAGGCCCATCCACTCGAGCGCGCGCCAAAAGCTGGCGAAGTCGCTCGCCCAGTCCTCGAAGTCAAGCAACCCGAGCTGGCGCGCGCGCTCCCAGTAGCGGATGGTGATGTCGAGCACGAAGGGCTCATCCCAGCTCAAAAAGGCATCGCGCATCAGGCTGGCGATGTCGTAAGTGACGGGGCCATGCACGGCGTCCTGAAAGTCGAGCACGCCGATGCCTTGCGCGTCCGCTGAAGACCCGCCAGCGGCGGCCCTCTCGGGAGGGGCCATCAGATTCCTGGGCATGAAATCACGATGCACATACACCTTCGGCGCGGCCAAATTGCGCGCCACGATCAGATCGAAAGTCTGCTCCAGCGTCCGCCGCAGTGCGCCGTCCACCGCCACGCCGCGATGACGGGCCAGATACCAGTCGGG
Source organism: Burkholderiaceae bacterium (assembly GCA_031277295.1). Classification (GTDB taxonomy): domain Bacteria; phylum Pseudomonadota; class Gammaproteobacteria; order Burkholderiales; family Burkholderiaceae_C; genus Ottowia. The sequence continues at coordinate 6,924 of JAITMV010000123.1, forward strand.
AAACAGCGCCAATTCGCGCCGTAGCAGCGCCTCGTCATAGGGCGGCAATTGACCGCCGCGGCTGGCCTGCTGCCACTGCAATAGCGCATCGACGGCTTGCAGGTACAGCGGGCGATTGGCCTCGGGGCGAGCCGGGTCGATGACGTCCATCATGGTTCGCGTGCCCAGGTCGGTCAGCAGCATGAAGCCTTGTGCCGGATCAAACTCCAAAATGCGCGGCACATTCAAGCCGGCGTCCCGCATCAGCGCGGCCACATGGACAAAAGCGGCGCAATTTTCGTGCGTCGGCGGGGCGTCCATGACGATGCGGGTCGTGCCGTCATCGGCGTCAACGCGCAAATAGCGCCGGAAGCTGGCGTCGGCCGAAGCCGGACGCAAGCTCGCGGCCACCAGCCCGTGTGCTGGCGCCACGTCTGCCAGCCAGCGGACGAAGGCAGCCTCGCGCTGCGGATCGGACCAAACAACGGCGGCGGCGGCGCCGACAATGGCGGAGTCTGTCGGGGTAATGGCAGTGTTGGCAGTGTCGCTCATGGATAATCGATTCTATAGAGCGCTTCGCCGATGTCGGCCTTGGCCGCTGCCGCGCCCAAACTTATTTATCACTGTGCACGTCACTTTGTCCATTCCCGCCGTACCCGGAGCGTGCTCCGTCTGTCGCGCCGCCCTGCCGCGATGGGCGGCGGCGGCGCTGCTGGCGGGTAGCGCCGCCGCGCAGCAAAGCGCGCCGTCGGCAGCGCCGCTGGAGTTGCGCGCCACGCCGATGCTGGCCGAAAAGCTATCGCCCGACGGCAGCCAATCGCCGACTTTCGTGTCCGGCGAGCAAATCACCGGCCGCGCCAATCTGGAAACGATAGTGCAAGGCCAGGCCGAACTGCGCCGCCCTGGGCTGACGGTGCATGGCGTCAAAATGACCTACGACCAGACGACCAACATCGTCACCTTCGATGGCCCGCTCCAGGTCAATGCGCAAGGCAACCGCTACACCGCCACCGAAGGTCAACTGCAAGTCGATGCCTTCGAGGGCTTTTTCCTGCAACCCACGTACCGCTTTTTAGCCAACGACGCGCACGGCAGCGCCGACCGTATCGATGTGCTCGACCCAGATCGCGCCACCATCTTGAACGGTAACTACACCACTTGCCGACGCGAAGACGGCGATTGGCGTCCGGCCTGGATCCTGCGCGCCAAGCGCATCGACATCGACCGCGAAGAAGACGAAGGCCACGCCGAAGGCGCGGTGCTTGAGTTCAAGGGCGTGCCGATCTTGCCGCTGCCGGCCATGAGCTTTCCGCTCAGCGAGCGCCGCCGCTCCGGTTGGCTGCCGCCGACAATCGGGTTGGACAACAAAAGCGGACTCGATCTATCGGTACCGTACTACTGGAACATCGCGCCCAACCGCGACGCCACCTTCACGCCACAGGTCATGCAGCGGCGCGGCGTCAACGCGCAAGGCGAATTCCGCTACCTGGAAGCCAACTACCGCGGCCGCGTGCAAGCCAGCTACATGCCCCAAGACCGCCTACGCCAGCGCGACCGCTGGAGCCTGTTCGCGCAGCACAGCGGCAGCTACGACACCGGGCTGGCGGGCATCGGCCCCATCGATCTGAACATAAACCTCAACCGCGTCAGCGACAACAATTACTGGAATGACTTTGCCCGCGAGAGAATGTCCTCAACCACTCGCCTGCTCGTCAACGACGCCGCGATAAGCTGGGCGCGCGGCGATTTTTCGTTTACGGCCCGCGCCTCGAAGTGGCAAACGCTGCAAGACGTGGCGGCCCCCATCGTGCCGCCCTATGATCGCTTGCCCCAGTTGTCGGGCCGTTGGGCGCGCGTCGATGATGGCGGGTTTGACTACTCGGTGGACGTCGATTTCACCCGCTTTCGCGCCGACCCGACGTTGACCCGACAACCCAATGCCGACCGCGGGCTGCTGCGCGCGCAACTGGCGCGCCCGTTCACGCGGCCCTGGGGATTTTTCACGCCCAAGGTGCAACTGCACGCCACCACATACCGATTCGACCGCGAACTGGAAGGCGGCGCCAATTCGGCCAATCTGACCATACCCACGCTCAGCCTGGACAGCGGGCTGGTGTTCGAGCGCGACGCCAACTACTTCGGCCGCGCGCTGCGGCAAACGCTGGAGCCGCGCGTAATGTACGTCTACACCCCGTACCGCAACCAGAACCACCTGCCCAACTACGACACCGGGTTGTACGACTTCAACTTCGCCACCATCTGGGCCGAGAACTCGTTTGTCGGTGGTGATCGCGTCATAGACAACAACCTGATCACCGGCGGCCTGACCACCCGTTTGCTTGACCCCGAAAGCGGCAGAGAACTGCTGCGCCTGGCAGTCGCTCAGCGCTACCGCTTTTCCGGCCAGCGTGTGGTGCTGCCCGGCGGTACGCCCAACAGTCCCGGCTGGTCGGACATCATGTTCGGCGCTTCCCTCAACTGGAACCCGCGCTGGTCGTTCGACACCGTGGTGCAATACAACCCCGACACCCGGCGCTCCATGCGCACCACCATCCACGCGCGCTACTCGCCGGGGCCGTACCGCACCGTCGGCGTAGCCTACCGAAATCAGCGCGACCTGAAAAGCGAATCCATCGACCTCGGCTGGCAATGGCCGCTGAGTAACCTCATCGGCAAGTCCAAAGAAAACAACGCGCGCCAGAGCAAGGGCGGCAACAGTTGCAACGGCGCCTGGTACAGCATGGGCAGACTGAACTACAGTTTGAGCGACCGCAAAGTGGTTGATGCCGTGGTAGGGTTCGAATACGACGCTGGCTGCTGGATCGGCCGTATCGCGTTGGAGCAGATGCACAGTTCCACCACTTCGGCGGCCACGCGGCGCGTCATGTTCCAGTTGGAATTGGTCGGCCTCTCGCGCCTGGGCAGCAACCTGCTAAGCACGCTGCGCAACCACATTCCGCGTTATCAGAACCTGCGCGAGCCTGTTCCGCCTCCCAGCCGTTTTACCACTTATGACTAAAACCAAACCGCTTCGCTGCGCGCTGATTCTGGCACCCGTGCTAAGCGCCCTGATCGCCTGGCCGGCCTCAGCGCAAAGCGGTCGTGCCCAGACCAGCCCGGCCAAATCCGCTGCCGCCAAACGCGCATCGGTCAAACCGAAACCCGCCACCGCTAAACGCGCGCCGCTCAAAAAACCCGCCGCCGCCAAACGCGCACCGGCGCCGCCCAAGCCCGCCACATCCGCTGCGGCGCCGGTTGTCGCGCCGGTTGCTGCGCCGGCCTCCCCATCCGCCGCGCCGACACCGCAGCCCGCCGCCGCGCCCAGCCCCGCCGACGCGAACGCCAGACAAGCCGACTTCATCGTCGCCATCGTCAACACCGAACCGATCACCAACAACGAAGTCCGCACGCGCACGTTGCGGGCGCAGCGCCAGTTAGCCGAGCGCGCAATGACAGCTCCGCCCACCGAACAATTGCGCAAGGAAATGCTGGAGCGCCTCATCGGCGAGCGCGCCCAGTTGCAATACGCGCGCGAGCAGGGCCTGACCGTAAGCGATGCCGCGTTGAGCCAAGCCGAGATGGCAATCGCGCAGCAAAACCAACTGACCTCGGTCGAAGAACTGCACCGCCGCGTCGAGCGAGAGGGCCTCACGGTCAAGGACTTCCGCGACGACGTGCGCAACCAGGTGTTGCTGGCGCGCCTGCGCCAAAACGAGATCGAACCGCGCATACAAGTTACCGAAAGCGAAATCGACGCCTTTTTGCGCGAACAAACCGGTGCTCAAATTGGCGGCATCGATCTGAACCTGGCCATGATCTTAATCGCCGTACCGGAGCAAGCCAGCGCCGAGGAAACCGAGCGTCTACGCGCGCGCGCCGACGACATAGCAAAGCGCGCCCGCGACGGCGAGAATTTTGCCCAACTGGCGCGCGAGTTTTCCGACGCCAACAACCGCGGCGGCGACGGCGGCGTGCTCGGCCTGCGGCCAAGCGACCGTTACCCCCAACTGTTCGTGCGCAGCACCCAATCCGCGCGCGTAAGCGACATCGTCGGCCCGGTCAAATCCGACGCCGGCTTTCACATACTCAAGGTGCTGGAGCGCAAACAAAACAACGACCTGCCTGAAGTCAAGATTGCGCAAACCCACGTGCACCACATCCTGCTGCGCGTCACCCCGGCGCAAAACGAGGCGGTGGCGCGCGAGCAGTTGGCCGACCTCAAGCGCCGCATCGAATCCGGCCAGGCCAGCTTCGAGCAACTGGCTCAGCAATACTCGCAAGACGACAGCGCCCGCGACGGCGGCGATCTGGGCTGGACCACGCCCGGCCAATTCGCGCCCGAATTCGAACAAGCCATGAACAGCCTGACAGCGGGCCAACTCAGCAACCCCGTCATCAGCCGCTTTGGCGTACACCTGATCCGCGTCGATGAACGGCGCGAACAGGTGCTGACTGCCGCCGAGCAACGCCAGATGGCGCGTAACGTGCTGCGCGAAAAGAAAGCGCAGGAAGCCTTCGACACCTGGGTCAAGGAAGTGCGGGGCCGCGCTTACGTCGAATACCGCGATCCGCCTAGATGACGCCCCCCCCCAGGCTCCACTCGCTTCGCGATGTTGCGCCACCCTCCCTAAAAAGGTTGCCGCAACAGGAGCAAGGCAGCCACAACAGCCGCCCCTACGCCAATCCTCTGTCAGGAAATTTCGTAGAGCCAAGCCTTGGGCCGGCCTGCTCCGCGACCATTAATTTTGACTTAGGCGCCACGCCCGCTCACCAGCGCGCTCATGCGGTTGCGCAGACATCCTGTCGGCCTTCCCACGCTGGGAAAGGGTTGGGGTAACGGCTGGGTAGCGCGCGCATGCATCACCTTCCCCGCAAGCGCTTCGGCCAGCACTTTCTATCCGACCTGGGCGTCATCGACGCCATCGTTCGCGCCATCGACCCGCGCCCAGGTCAGTCCATGGTGGAAATCGGCCCCGGCTTGGCCGCGCTCACGCAACCGCTGCTCGAACGCCTGGGACGCCTGACGGTGATCGAACTGGACCGTGACTTGGCCGCCCGTCTGCGCCAACACCCGCAGTTGCACGTCATCGAATCCGACGTGCTGAAAGTCGATTTTGACCGGCTGCTGCAAGACCGGGCCACCGCCAAAACAAGAATCGTCGGCAACCTGCCCTACAACATCTCCACGCCGATCCTGTTTCACCTGCTGCCGTTTGCCGACGGCATTCAGGATCAGCACTTCATGCTGCAAAAAGAAGTCGTTGATCGCATGGTCGCACGGCCAGCCACTGCCGAATACGGGCGCCTGTCCGTCATGCTGCAATGGCGCTACGCAATGGAACGCTTGCTGCCCGTACCACCCGCGGCCTTCGATCCGCCGCCCAAAGTTGACAGCGCCGTCGTGCGCATGATCCCGCGCGCCGAATTCGCGCCGCTGGACGCGAACGCATTTTCAGCACTGGTACAAGTCGCCTTCAGCCAGCGCCGCAAGCTGCTGCGCCACACGCTAGGCAAATGGCTTGCCGCGCGCGACTTTACCGGCGCCTTCGACGTACAGCGCCGCGCCGAGGAAGTCCCCGTCGCTCAATACGTGCAACTGGCGCTGGCGCTGGCAAGCTGACGGCGGCAACGCGCTCCATGACCTTATGGACGTGTTTGCGATCCTGGCGTGAGGTGTGCGGCGATGCTGCATTGGGATGGGCTGCAAGGCGCAATCCGCAGCCAATGGCCCGTGTCATTGGCAAGGATTGCTTGCGCCGCAGCGCTTCCTGAGCACGCGCCCGCTAAGCCCACGCCGGAACGAATTTTGCAAGGCTGTCTGCCTATTTTCGTTGACTACCCCGGTCGCCTGCGATCATGCTTGACCACGAGGATGACGATTTCCTGGACAGTAACGCGGCAGATCACCGTGTATGGAAATACCTTCATGGACAAGCCACGTCTACTGCTTGGCAGGATCATTCGTCCACCACCCGCAACTTGGCCACTACCAGCGCCAGCCACTTGAGGCCGTGGCGCAGAAAGTCGACCTGCGCGCGAGCGTCGTCGCCTGCGCCTTCAATAGCCAGCACGCGGCCCTGGCCGAATTTGTTGTGGAACACGTCCATGCCGACGGCAATGCCGTGCGCGGCGACCCGCGGCGCACGGGTGGGCGTCATTGACTCAGGATAAAGAGCGCTGCGGCCCCACGCCGGCTGCGGGTTGCGCGCGGGCACGGCGGAAATATCGGCAAAACCGGGATGGCGCGGAGTAATCCATTTGAGCGCGCCTTCAGGCAACTCGTCAATAAAGCGGCTGCGCACGTGATAGCGCGTTTGCCCGTGCAACAGACGAGTCTGCGCGTGGCTCAAGTACAACCGCTTGCGCGCGCGGGTAATGGCGACGTACATCAAGCGGCGCTCCTCTTCCAGCCCGTCGCGATCAGACAGGGCGTTTTCGTGCGGGAACAGTCCCTCTTCCAGCCCAGTAATGAAAACGGCGTCAAACTCCAGCCCCTTGGCGGCATGGACGGTCATCAGTTGCACCGCGTCCTGTCCGGCCTGGGCCTGGTGATCGCCTGCTTCCAGCGCGGCGTGCGTCAGAAAGGCAGCCAACGGACTGACGGTTTCGCCGGTAGCGGCGTCGATGGGCGCGGGCGGCCGAGGCAGTGATTCATCCAGCAGCGGCTCATCCATCTGCGGCGCTTCAGGGTCAAGCCCCTGGCTGACGGGACTTTGCGTCAGCGCGGCGGTTTCGTCCACCGGCAGGGCGACGGCGTCGCGGCCAAAACCCTCTTGCGTCACAAAGCTCTCGGCAGCGCTGGCGAGCTCTTCCAGGTTTTCGATACGGTCAGCGCCTTCCTTGTCGGCGCGGTAGTGGTCGATCAGACCGCTGGCGCCCTGCATCAATTCGATGATTTCGCGCAGGGTGCGGCCTTCAGTCTGCTCGCGCAGCACATCGATCAGGGCGACGAAGCCGGCCAGCCGGCTCCCCGCCTTACCCGGCACGCTGGCGACAGCGACGCATAGCGGCAGCGCGGCGGCACGGGCAGCGTCTTGCAACTGCTCAATGCTGCGCGCGCCGATGCCGCGCGGCGGGAAGTTGACGACACGCAAAAAACTGGTGTCGTCGCGCGGGTTTTCGATCAGACGCAAATAAGCCAGCGCATGCTTGATCTCGGCGCGCTCGAAAAACCGCAGCCCACCATACACGCGATAGGGCACACCAGCGTTGAACAACTGCGTCTCCAGCACGCGGCTTTGCGCGTTGCTGCGGTAGAGCACGGCGATTTCGCGGCGCGACAGGCCGTCGTTGCCCACGAGTTGGCTCACCTCGTCCACCACCCATTCGGCCTCGGCAAAGTCACTGACAGCCTCAAGCACGCGCACCGGCTCGCCCGCGCCTAACGTGGTGCGCAGGTCTTTGCCCAACCGCCGCCGGTTGTGCGCAATCAGCGCGTTGGCTGCGTCGAGAATGTGGCTATGGCTACGGTAGTTTTGCTCCAGCTTGATTTGGTGGCACACCTGGAACTCGCGCACGAAATCGGCCATATTGCCCACCCGCGCGCCGCGAAAAGCGTAAATGCTCTGATCGTCGTCGCCCACGGCCATCACAGCGCCTGCGTTGCCCTGCTCTGTGTTTTCATCGGGCAGGCCGGCAATGATCTTGATCCAGGCGTATTGCAAGCGGTTGGTGTCCTGAAACTCGTCGATCAGAATGTGGCGAAAGCGTCGCCGGTAGTGCCGGCGCAGCGGTTCGTTGTCACGCAGCAGCTCATAGCTGCGCAGCATCAGCTCGCCAAAGTCGGCCACGCCCTCGCGCTGGCATTGCGCCTCGTACAACTGGTAAATCTCGACCTTGCGGCGTGATTCGGCGTCAGTCGTCACCACGTCGCCGGGACGCAAACCGTCCTCCTTGCAACCGGCGATGAACCACTGCAACTGCTTGGGCGGGAAACGCTCCTCGTCGACGCCGTACTGCTTGCACAGCCGCTTGATGGCCGAAAGCTGATCCTGCGTATCCAGAATCTGAAACGCCTGCGGCAGTCCCGCCAGCTTATGGTGCGCGCGCAAGAAACGATTGCACAGCCCGTGAAAAGTGCCAATCCACATGCCGCGCACGTTCAACGGCAGCACGGCGCCCAGGCGCGTCAGCATCTCCTTGGCCGCCTTGTTGGTAAAGGTGACGGCCAACACGCCGCCGGGCGACACCTGCCCGGTCTGCAACAGCCAGGCGATGCGGGTAATCAGCACACGCGTCTTGCCTGAGCCGGCGCCAGCCAGAATCAGCGCGTGCTCAGGCGGCAGGGTAACGGCGGCACGTTGTTCGGGGTTGAGGCCAGCCAGCAGAGGCAAATCTGACGGCAGCTTGGCCGGTGGAAGGGACATGCGGCAATTGTAGAAAGGCTGCTTTGCATGTACGCCGTGCGCGCGCCGCCGCCCGGCGTGAACCCCATCCCATCATCCTGGTTTTCCATAGCGCTCACGCGCCACCCGTGACGCATGAAACACCCGGATAATGAATCCGCGTAACTTGCTACAATAACAGGAGCACTCATGAACCTCACCGTGCTCGGCATCGGCCGCATGGGCTACCCGATGGCACGGCGGCTGTGCCAGGCCGGACACGCCGTCCACATCTGGAACCGCAGCCCCGGCAAGGCCCGGCCGCTGGCCGCCGAAGGCGCCACGGTGCACGCCAGCGCCGAAGGCGCCGCGGCAGCCGGCGACATCGTCATCAGCATGTTGGAAAACGGCCCAGCCGTCACCGACGTGCTATTCGGGCAAGGCGCAGCAGCGGCCATGCGGCCCGGCACGCTATTCATCGACATGGCCTCGATCCAACCCGCCGAGGCGCGCGCCCATGCCGCGCAGCTGGCCGAGCACGGCATCGCCTGCCTGGACGCGCCCGTCTCCGGCGGCACCGTCGGCGCCGAATCCGGCACACTGGCCATCATGGCCGGCGGCGCCGATGCAGACTTCGCTCGCGCCCTGCCCGTGCTGCAAACACTGGGCCGCGCCATTCACGTCGGCCCCATTGGCGCCGGGCAGTTGGCGAAACTGGCCAATCAGATGATCGTCGGCATCACCATCGGCGCCGTAGCCGAAGCGCTGCTGATGTGCCAGCGCGGCGGCGCCGACCCGGTCAAAGTGCGCCAGGCGATCAGCGGCGGTTTTGCCGACAGCCGCATCTTGCAACTGCACGGCCAACGCATGTTGCAACGCGACTTCGCCCCCAGGGCACGCATGGCGGTACAGCTCAAAGACATGCGCAACGCACTGGAAACCGCCACCGGTATGCACTTCAACGCCCCCATCACCGAAGCGCTGGAGCGCCTGTATGCCGACGCCATTGCCCACGGCGACGCCGAGCTTGACCACAGCGGCCTGTTCGTCGAACTCGCGCGCCGCAACGGAATGCTGTAATCCCCAAGCCCGCTCACACGCGGAACACCGGGCTAACTTAGCACAGCCTTCATCTGCCTCTGCACAAACTGAAACTCCCGGTACGAAGACCTACATCTTCGGGAGCAAAGTCAGGTTGATTTTGTATGCTGCATTTGCTTGCGATTTAATTAATTTGTTACAATTCAATGTGATATAAAAGTAAGTGCCTTCTGCACAGCAAGTGCGCAAAGTCCTAAGCAAGATAGGCCATGCGCCCTTAGAACGTGTTCACGATCCCGGCGCAGGCTTAGCGGGCGCGTGCTCAGGAAGCGCTACGGCGCAAGCAATCCTTGCCAATAACACAGGCCATTGGCTGCGGATTGCGCCTTGCAGCCCATCCCAATGCCGCATCCCGCATACCTCACGCCGAAATCGCAAACACGTTCTTAGAGAAACTTTGAAAACCCATAGTCACCGTATGCATGATGATGCCTTCACACACACCCCCTCGCAAACACGTCCATGATGAAAAATACAGGATGAAGACTTATCCCACTGCCCGCTACCCACGGCACAGTGCGCTCTAACAGGCGGCTGAAATACATCTTCGGAAGGGAAATTCTTGCCTCAAAGATGATACCTTACCCCCCGACCTACACTGAAAAACGCTTGTAAGTCGTTCTATAAGGTCGTCTCTTTCACTCCAAGGTGGGAGAACAGTATTTCAGCAGCTTACCAAAGAATCTCTGATTAATTTCGTTCACCCTGTGGGCTTGTCGAAGAGCATCTCCAGGAAAATCAAGTGTACCGACAGAACTTCAGCCAGAACGGTAGTAAATTGTTCAGAGGTTCCCTGACAATCAGCCGTTGAGGGCAAATCAATCCGTTATTAGTTCTGGAGCACAGTATTTGGAGGAAACATGAGAAATTGGCAAGAAGATTTACTTCATATCGCGCACCATAATACGATGGATAAACATGATGTTTTTAAGCGCATTAAAATCGCCGCGACAGCACTTCAGTTTGATTATGTTGCATATGGCTTCGAGTCGCCCTACCCTTTTAGCAGACCCAAAATCACATTATTGAACAACTACCCTAGATCATGGCAAGAGAATTACAAAAAAGAAGGGTACATAAGAATTGATCCTACGGTTACTCATGGGCGTCGATCTCGAAATCCAATCATTTGGTCTGATCAACTTTTCATAAATGCTCAAAATTTTTGGGAAAATGCAAGAGATCATGGGCTGAATGTGAGCTGGGCGCAATCCATATTAGATAATTTTGGCGGCAAAAGTATGATTACGCTCTCAAGATCTTATAAGTCATTGACCACTAAAGAACTCGAAGGCAATGAATTAAAAATGCGTTGGCTTGCTCAAGTCGCTCACTTCGCATTATCTAAGTTTTTCCAAATTGATTTAATTACAAAAGAGACACCCCTTTCCCGCCGGGAAGTAGAGGTATTGAAGTGGTCGGCCGACGGGAAGTCCGCTCAAGATATAGCAGATATTTTAAATCTATCCAAGAATACAGTAGATTTTCATATTAAAAACTCTCTAGCCAAGCTCCAAGCTCCAAACAAAACCGCGGCAGTAATTAGGGCCGCACTGACAGGATTATTAAATTAAATCTGAATTTTCTATTTTATGCAGCCATCCCTGCAAAATTCATCTCAGTTTTCCATGTCGCTAGGGAAACTCTGATTTATTCGGCAGCACCAATCGTAAGTCATTGATTTTTGATGGAGCAATAGTGTGGTTTTCGAATAAATCAGAGCCTCCCTGGCGCGCCACCCGCATCGCATGAAGCCGGTGCAGCCTCACCTGATTGGCGCAGCCTCATCTTTCGTCATTCCCGCTCACCCTTGCCCTTTCGTCACTCCCACGAAGGCAGCAATGATAGGGAACTACGTGGCAATAACGATGGAAAAGTTGTACAACACGCGCGGCGAAGATACAGACCCAACTCAGTTTCACTTTAATTGCCCATAGCGTTCACGTGCCATCAGCATAGGGCATTGAAATAAATTTTCAGAACTGACTCACAAGCTCGAAAATTCAGAAAACTTTAATACCAATGATTGTCAAGCAAACTCCAGCAAAAGCTGTAAAAACCAGACAAAGTGTTGGAAGGAGTGTCAATAAAAACCCTAATCCTCGCCTTGAAGGATCACTGACATAAGAACGCCAATAAATTAGACGACCGACAAGATAAATAATTCCTAACCCTGCAATGAAGGCAGAAGGCCAGTATTTTGCTGAAAGAAATAAGGCAGGAAGAAAAGCCATAAGAAATTCTAATGTATTGATCTGTACGCGATATATGCGCTCAAATTCTTGATGCCCTGAAATTGCAGGCGCTTTGACGTCATAAATTCGACGCGCATTCGCTGTCAAAGCGCCAAACATAAGAAACTGAATTATAGCTATGATCGCCACCAATTCCACGTAATACATATCAATCCTTCCGGAAATTGTTTAACAAATGAAATATTAACAAACGCCTGGATCCGCGGCCCAAAGGATGGAGCTGTCTTGCCCTTAGAACGTGTTCACGATCCCGGCGCGGGCTTAGCGGGCGCGTTGCTCAGGAAGCGCTGCGGCGCAAGCAATCCTTGCCAATGACACGGGCCATTGGCTGCGAATTGCGTCTTGCAAGCCCATCCCAATCCGCATCCCGCACATCTCACGCCGAGATCGTGAACACGTTCTTATAGTCTACAGCATATGATACAGCTCACGGCCATCACATTCGTCCCCCCTGCGCTAAGCGGGAGTCCACGGGGAAAATTCCTGCCCCCACTTAAACGACCAACCAGAGCTTCCAGGCCCAGCCATTATACAGAAAACTTTCCCTCTAGCTCAAAAATTCAAATCGATGCTTAGTGCAACCAGGTTTTCTCGGCCGTATTTCTTTGGTATTCCAGCACGGGATACACAAAATCTATTCATATGCAATAGGCGCTCTATCTCAACAGGCGATACAGTAACCAAAGTGCGCGCACCATGTTCCTTTGCAATTTGTGTCGTATACTGAAATAGATTTCGTGCATTCCCCGTTAAATTCTGCTCAGCAGGGGAAGGGATCGCATCGAAATCGAGTGCAGCGAATCGTGACAATTCCCATATTTCAATACTATTTGGAAAATCACCTTTACCCCACAGCTCGTGAAATACTTTTTTTAAAAGATATGAATCAGTCGTTGGCAGCAACCTTGCGAATCCATTAATCCATCCGCGTTGACTTCTGGAAAATACATAGATGGCATTTGAATTATCAAATTCATCTGACTCTACATCCGCTGAAACACACATCGGCCAACCCAGGTGACCAACAAAAACCCTGTGTCTATAACGTCCGATCTCCTCCAATAAGTTCAATGGCAAGTCCTTACGCTTCCCAGCGGAATAAATCATGCGCCTTCCTTATCCTGAATCTACAACTTTACCAAAACATAAACAAATTCATCCCACAAATTCAATCTTTTTAAAACTTAAAAACTCATTTAAAATCAACAGGTTATGGTCGTTATTATAAATCTTCTTTGTGAACCGTAGATATTAACTTGCTAGTAAATTTCCCTCTTGAAATCACGAGTCCAGATGGTCGGCATTGGTTCCCTAATAATAAAATAATTTTGACGGACACGCTCAGTCGTGGCTCGTCAGCAACCGGTTTATAGATTCTAAGTCAGCCGAATTCAGTGTGCCTGCAGTTTGTTTCAAACGCAGCAGACCAACAATTGCGTCATACCGCGCTTTGGCTAGATCATGGCGCGTTTGATACAGTTGGCTTTGAGCGTTAAGCACATCAATGTTAAGCCGTACGCCGGCTTGGTAGCCGACTTGCATAGTTTCCAGGGCACTTAAACTGGATTGTTCTGCTGTTTGCAAGGCCGTAACTTGGTTTAGACTGGATTGGACACCAAAAAAAGCAGATCGAATGGCTTGAGAGATGGTGCGCTCAGTATTGTTAAGGTCGTTTTGTGCCTTGGCTTGCAGCGCCTGGGTTTCGCGTACACGGTCTTCAACGGCAAAGCCGGAAAACAGTGGCCAATTAAGCATGATAGAAATGCCCGCATTATTAGCATGGTAGGGATCTCTAGGTGTGGTGAAAAATGCTGGATTGCCACGAGGATAACGCTGCAGGCCGACTGTGGCTTGCAAATCGACCGTGGGTAAATAACCGGTTTTGGCTTTTTTGATTTCCATGCCGGCAACGTCCAGTGTTATACGGTTTTGCAATATCGTGGGATGCTGTTTGACAGCGAACTCGATCCAGATATTTACATCATTCGGCTTAGGCACGGGCACGACGACAGGCTGTATCAATGGGTGCGGCTTGCTATTGAGACGGCCGCTGATCTGGTCAAGTGCAAATTGCTTGACCAGCAGATCATTTTGAGCAGCAATTTCTTGCGCCACGACCAGGTCAAAGCGTGCCTGAGCTTCGCGGCTGTCTGTGATGATGGCCGTGCCGCGTTCAAAGTTTTGTCGAGCTGATTTCAACTGCTCGGCGACCGCATTTTTGAGAGCGCGTACAGTACTCAGGGAATCGGCGGCACCAAGCACATCAAAATAGGCTTGCGACAGACGAACGATGAGATCCTGTTCAGCGGCAATCAGTTGAATTTGCGCTAATTTGACTTGTTTGCGGCTTTGTTCCCAACCGATACTGCTGGTAGGACGATACAGGGGCTGCGAGCCAATCAGAGCGCCACTGACCGAATGGTGCCGAAATGAATTGGAGCCCGCGCCTGAAAAAGAAGAATCCAGAGCATTGACTTGCGCGCCGGCCTGCAAGCCGATCTGCGGCAGTAAAGCAGCGCGTGACTGACCGGCGCGCGCCTCGCTGGCTTGGAGTTGGTTAAATGCGGACTGGAAAAGAGCGTCGTAGCCGCGGGCGACCAAGTACAGATCTAGCAATGACTGGGCTTGACAAGAAGCGACGCAGCACAACAGCCCCAGTATTAGTAGATTTTTATTTTTGAAAATCCTCATAACAGTATTCAAATAAAATAGTGGCCTTTTAATTCGGCTCGGCTGTATTGGTTTGAGCGATTTTGGTGGAATCGATAAAAAGTACCAACAGCATGGGAAAGACGAAGAAGACCGCCATCAACACAAAGACATCCGACACACTCATCGTGAGTGCTTCACGCAAGCCAAGTCGTGAAGTAAGCATGAGGGTGACGCGAGCGATCATGTCGTCATCGGTCATGACACGACCGAGCAAACTCGTCAACAACTCCGCTCGCTCTTGGACGATCATCGTCGCGGCCGAAAGTTTGTCAAACAAGCGCTCGCGGTGAAAGCTCAAGCGTTCGTAGAAAAGCTGTGAATTGATCACAGCCAGACCGATAGCGCCACCGAGGTTGCGCATCAGGTTGTAGATACCGCTGCCTCCCTTGAGGTGTTCGACAGGCAAAGCCCCCAAAGCCAAACCCGTGACCGGAATAATGCAAACCATGGTGGCAATGCCACGCAAAATTTGCGGCAACAAAAGCTGGCTTTTCCCCCAGTTAGCGTCGATGCGCACAAACATGATGCAACTGGCCATGAAGATAGCAAACCCGATCAGCAATAGCAGTTTGAAGTTCACTCGCTGCATCAGCGCCACCGTCAAAGGGGTGGCCACGATGTTTGCCAGGCCCACAACGAAAACAATGCCGCCAATCTGCTGGGCGCCAAGTCCACGCACACTACCTAAGAACACGGGTGTGAGATAAATCGACCCATATAGCCCTACGCCGACCGCAAAACTCAACACACAACCGATGGCAAAGTTGCGTTGCTTGAATGCACGCAGTTCGACCAATGGCTCGGGATGATGGAGTGTTCGGAGCACGAACACTGCTCCGGCAAGTAGCGCAATAGGCGTCATCCATTGCAAAAGCGGGTCATCCAACCACTGTCGGCGTGGCCCTTCTTCCAAAGTGAATTGAATTCCGCCGAGAAACACGACGAGCAAACCGGCTGCCAATACATCGAAGCGCTTTAATAATCCAAAATCAGGTTTATCAATCCTCACGACACGCGGCACGATCAAGATAATAACGATGCCCGGCAACACGTTAATGAAGAAAAGCCACCGCCAGGACAGCGTCTCCGTGATATAGCCACCGATCGTGGGACCCAAAGCCGGCGCGAGCGTGGCCACCAGCCCAAGAATCGCGGGTACGCGCATTTGCGCTGCCCCCCGAAACATCACCATGCCCGCAGCGAAAACAGTTGGAATCATGGCTCCGCCGAGAAATCCCTGTAGGGCGCGGAATACAACCATCGATTCCAGGCTCCAAGCCATGCCACAAGCAACGCTTGTCACGGTAAAGCCAATGGCCGATAGCGTGAAGAGCCAGCGTGTCGACAGCATTCTCGACAACCAGCCCGACAGCGGGATCATGATGACCTCGGCGATCAAGTAAGAAGTTTGCACCTGCGAGACCTCGTCAGCAGTCGCCGACAAACCGGCTTGGATCTCACGCAGCGAACTGGTAACGATCTGAATGTCCAGCGACGCCATGAACATGCCCATGGCCATCACAATGAAGGCTACGGTGCTTTGGCCAGTGGACATGACCACCTCGCCCCGAGATTCGCCAGCGGCAGGCTGAGTCTGAATCTCCGCAAACGAGTCGTCGCCAACATGATGGGCAGCGGAAGTCACGCCATCATCTCTGAAATCATCTTTGGCCGCGCCCCAGGGATACCGCGCCACTGGGGCCGGCGACTGCCTTGTCCGCAGTGTTGGCGGCGACCGGTAGCGTGTCCACGCGCACGTTGACCGACATCCCCGAACGCAAGCGATCCAGCCCCTGCTGGGCTTCGTCGAGCACGATGCGCACAGGCACCCGCTGCACGATCTTGGTGAAGTTGCCCGTCGCATTCTCAGGAGGCAACAAGCTGAACTCGGCACCGGTAGCCGGTGCCATGCTCTCAATGTGTCCGCTCAAGCGCAGTTCAGGATAGGCGTCAACCTTCACGCTCACCGGCTGCTGCAATTTCAAGGAAGTCATTTGCGTCTCTTTGAAGTTTGCAACCACATACGCCTGACGCGCTGATACAAGCTTGAGCACTTGCGATCCGGCCCGCACGAGCTGTCCAATCTCCACCGTCTTGTCACCAACGACACCATCGGATGGCGCTATCAAGGTGGCGTTTTTCAGGTCGATCTCAAGCAATTGCGTTTCAGCGCGGGCCTGCTCCAACTCGGCACGTTGTTGAGACGCTTGTGCGTCGAGTACTGCCAACTGCTTGTGTGCAGCATCCAGTTGGGCGCGCATACGGGATTCGGTGGAAACTGCCACGCGCATATTGAGCGTGCTGGCATCAAACTGAGCGACCGAAACAACGCCCTGCTCGAACAAGCCTGAGTCACGTTGATGGTCCGATGCTGCCTTGGCCGCCTGCGCGTGCGCGGCCTCAAGTGCGTATCGCGCCTGATCAACTTCGGCCAGCCCCAGCAACTTTCGCTGCTCCATGGTTTTCAGCGCCGCCTCGCGGCTAACCAGCCTTGCGCCGGCCTGAGCCAGACGCACCTCGAAATCGGTCGGATCGATGCGCACAAGCACATCACCACTTTTGACCTTTTGGTTGTCCTTGACCTCAACAGCCACCACGTACCCGCCAACCCTGGGGCTGATTCCCACGCTGTCAATCTTGAGATAAGCGTTGTCAGTGCTGACGAAGCGGTTAGCCACAGCCCACGCATATACGGTGCCCACACCCATGGCCGCAGCCAACGCAACCAAACCGATAAGCTTGTGCGATTTCTTCATGCAAAAACGGGCTTCTTCCCACCATGCGCCAAGCTTAGCGCTCCAGAAGGGGAAACTTGTTTTGCACCTTAGCCCATTTTTCGGCCTCAGGCGCCACCGATTTTCTGCGCACGATCAGAGGCCAAGAGCGGGATAAAGATTCGTTGATTTCAATCCAGTGCAATTGATCTTCAGGTAAGTCTTTCGCTTCAACGATAGCCATAACAGGACACTCCGATACACATAAGCCGCAGTCGATGCACTCTTCGGGATTGATTGCGAGAAAATTAGAACCTTCGTGGAAACATTCAGTGGGGCAAACGGCCACACAATCGGTGTACTTGCACTTAATGCACATTTCAGTCACAACGTGGGTCACAATAGCATCTCCGGTCGTTGTTTCACCAGGCAAGATAGAGCAACTACCCAGAACCGGCCTTCAGGGCAGTTCTGGATCGCTGCTGAGTTCGATCCACAATGCACCGTTAACGGGTTCAAGCGGTCATGCCGCCATCAACGACGATGGTCTGACCGGTGATGTAGGAGGCTCCGGCAGACAGCAAAAACTCGGCGGCGGCGCCGACGTCGTCCGCGCTTCCGATTCGGCGCAGCGGAATAGATTTGGCCATCGCTTGCTGCCGCGCGGCGGGCATTTGTTCGACCATCTCGGTAGCGATCAAACCGGGCGCGATGGCATTGACTCGAATATTGAAACGAGCAACCTCCGTCGAAAGCGCGCGCGTGAAGCCCAGTAACGCACTCTTCGTCGCCGAATAATTGGTCTGCCCACGATTGCCACGCAGCCCGGAGACGGAAGAAATCTGGATAACACAACCATCTCCAGACTCCAGCATCGGCGGCAGCAGACGATGGGTCATGCGGTACACCGAGTTGATATTCGAGTCGATCACATCGAACCAACTTTGCGGCGGCATGTTGACCAAAATAGCGTCGTGCGTAATGCCGACATTGTTGATGAGCGCGTAGGGGCGACCATGCTGACCAAGGACTTTGGAGACAAAGGCGTCAACGTCTTCATTGCTGCGCGCATCGCAACGATAACCGTGCATTCTGCGGCCAACCGCATCAGCGTCCTTGACCATCGCTTGCGCGGCGTCTTCAGAGTTGGCGTAGGTAAAAACCATGTCGTAGCCGGCGTGTGACAACCGCTCGACAATGCCGCGGCCGATGCCGCGCGTACCCCCAGTGACCACCACAAGCTTTCGCTGTTGCTGAGAATTCATCGTGTTTCCAGTTCCATGTGTTCGGTCTGATCTCCTGGAGCAAAAGCGCCAGTCCGTGCGCAAAGCCGGCTCTCGGGAGCCCACGACAATGCCTTGTGTTCGGCATAACCGAACGCAGCCTCATAGCTTGCCCCCGCCACCCAAGTACTCATGAAATACAGCCCCCTGACCGGGAAGTTGTGGTGAAAAATATGCGGATTGCGCGATGTCCCGACAAACGCGCCAAAACCAGCTCCGTCAGAATTATTTGTATAGCGAATGTAGGTGCGAGGACTAGACACCTCTGTGTATTGCACATGTCCTCTAAAACCGGGAAAACGCTGATATAGCCGCTCAAGCATCATCTCGGTAAACCGGCGCTTTTTCTTTTTGTATTCCAGAGTCCGGCGCTGAGGCCAGTGCTCCACCGAGTCGAGCAAATTGAAAATCAGTACATGGCCATTATTCGGTTCAAGGGCATGATAGTTGGTGACCTCGACCGGTGAATGTTTCCAGTAGGCGAGTTCACACAGTAACGGATCAGCAGTGCGTTTGGCTTCCTCCCGCAAACGGTCTGCCTCGTCGTTGGGCAGGTCGATCAGAAAGGTTTCAGTGCAATCCAATCCGCACTCGGCAGGAGCCGTATCGGCCACGAGATACAGCGTTGTCGTTGACCAAGAAGACTGCAATTGGCGTAACTTTTCCTTTACTGTCTGTAGCGGCAACGTCTCGACCAGCAGCTCCTCGACAACATATTTCGGCGCCGCGTTCACGAAAACCTGCCGGGCCGCGTAGAACTCTTTTGACGCGGTAACGCCAGCCACACGCATGTCGCAGTCAACTTCAATACGATCAACGGGCGTGTCCAATAGCACCTTGCCGCCCCCCCGCTCGATGCGGGCCACCAACGCATCCGATAGACGCTGCGAAGTACCGCGAACATAGGCATTGCCGCAGTACAGCGTAGCGTAAATAACGTGCAGGTAGTAGAGATAACTCAGATCTTCTGGGTGCCCCCCCACGTAGCAGCCGGGCATGGAAATAATTTCACCGACTTCCCAGGACTTGAACATCTTGTGAAACGCATCTTTCATCGTGATGTTCTTGTAGTTCTTGTGGGCAAAGCGGATATCGCGGATCAGTGCACCGATAGGCTCGTTGTACGTGCCATTCATGATCTGGAACTGGAAGTACGAATTCTTGCCGTGCAATTCGACA
The DNA here is from genome assembly GCA_031277295.1 of Burkholderiaceae bacterium. GTDB lineage: Bacteria > Pseudomonadota > Gammaproteobacteria > Burkholderiales > Burkholderiaceae_C > Ottowia. The sequence continues at coordinate 26,471 of JAITMV010000123.1, forward strand.
TCGGCGAACAACTGTTCAATGCCTTGGCGGTCATCAGGATAGAGTTCGCACAACGTCCGTTTAAGCCATACCGCATCGTTGGGCAACAACACGTTTTTATCGGGTAACGACGCCTGGAAATAGTGATTGGGATAGACAAGTTCCAACTCATCCATCAAACCCAACTCGTCGAAGATGCGACGGAGATTTCCAGCCCCGGCCATGCCGCTCAATTTGTGGAGGCTACAGTCAAAAACAGCGCTCTGTTTAGGTCTGCGAAAGGCACTGGCATACCCCCCAGGCACTGAATGCTTCTCGATCACCAACACGCGCAACCCTGGGTGGCGCATCGTGAGTTGAGCGGCAAATGCCAAACTTGTGAGACCAGCACCAACGCAAATTATGTCCCACGTGCTCGATATGTTCGACTTAAAAGGGGTCGAAAATCTTGTCACCATGAGATAACTCACGGAGACACGGCGACGGATTCGGAACTCGCTTGCTCAGCGATATAGGTACAAAGCTGACCAACGTTGATGATCTTTCCCGAAGAAAAAAGCTCTGGCGAAAGATCGACGCCAAACCTTTTTTTCGCCTCAATCTGGGTCTGGACATAGTCTAGGCTGTCCAGCTCAAGCTCATCAAAAGTGGTTGCGTCGGTGATTTCAGCATCGAAATCTTTCACTTCTTCGATAATTTCTCGAATGAAATCAAGAACTTGCGAACGTGTCGTCATATCATTTACTCCTGGTTGGGGCGGGTTTGGAAACTTCCTAGAAAAACAATATCAAGCAGGCACGCCAGCTTTGGCGAGCAAGCCGATTTCAATCACCATGGCAGGCGAGCCGTCAACAAAAACGTCTAACTCGGCGACGCCTGATTCGCTACCCGGAGATGCGCTTTTGTCCTCGTTGCGAACCGAGTAACCCACATGAGGTATCCTGTCGACGTCACTGAACCGCGCCTTTAACTGCCGGGGAACACAAGAAACGCTATGACTGACCTGCACCGCAACGATGTCTGGCGGGATTTCCGACAACCGACCGAATCGCTGTTGCAGAAATTTGCCGAAAATTAACGCGTCGAGAAAAATCCAGTCGTCATGAACGAACCGGAACGATTCACAAAAGCGGGCGTGCTGTGCTTGAACATAGGCCGCCTCCAACACATACGCGGGCGAAGCATTTGCCTGCTGTAATGGTGGTGTTTGGAGCGTTTCATGTACCCCTCGACCGTACTCACGGCTATCGCCTTGCAGCACAAAGCGCACTCCCTCGTTCTTTGGACGAATCGAGAGATCCAGCCGGCTGCTTTGCGGAATTGGGTTGCGAAACAACGCCTTGAATCGGCTCCAGCCATCGTCCGCCGAGGTAACCGCCGCGAGCGCACGCATTGTGGCCTGTTTGACATGCAGTAAGGCCAACATACCGTGAACGATGAGACGATCAGAGCCTGCCTTGGCAGCCCGCGCCAAATCGAAATGAATTGGATTGAAATCGCCCGAAAATTCGGCCCACTTCAGCACCGCGGCGGGCGTGGTCGCCTCATGGATCACGACAGGCTCCGATACAAGATAGCGCAGTTGGCGCCGCCAAAGCCGAAACTAAGATTCAGTACTGTGTTTACATCCGCACCACGAACATGCGCGTTGGGTGTGTAATTGAGGTCACACGCCAAGTCTGGATTGTTCAGATGAATCGTTGCCGGAATCATCGAGTCTTGCATGGCCTTTAGGCAAAAAATTGATTCGATCGCGCCAGCAGCGCCGATCAGGTGGCCCGTGTATGACTTGGTACTCGAAATCGGCACCCGATAAGCGGCCTCTCCCAGCGCAAGTTTGATCGACTCGCTTTCGTTCAAGTCATTGAGCGGCGTGGATGTACCGTGGGCATTGATGTAGTCGATATCCTTGGCCGCGATGCCAGCCTGGTGCATTGCCGCCTCAATGGATTTGACGCGCGCCAGCATATCGGCGGCCGGCGCTGTAATATCGTAGGCGTCGGAGTAATTGCCGTAACCTATGACTTCGCCGTAGATCTTGGCACCGCGCTTGACGGCGTGCTCATAGTCTTCGAGGCATAGCATCGCCGCGCCTTCGGACAAGATGAATCCGCTGCGATCCTTACTGAACGGACAGCAAGCCAACTCGATCCGATGTTGCTCCTTGGACAGCGCCTGGATCACATCTATCGACCAAACCGTACTGTCGATCTTGATCGATTCGCTACCGCCAGTCAGCATCATCTTGGCGCGCCCCGAGCGAATGATTTCGTAAGCGTCACCAATGGCCATAGTGCCGGCGGCACAGGCGGAGATAGTGGTATTCTGGTAGCCGCGTGCATTCCAATTCATTGAAATCGCCGCAGTGGCGATGTTGTTCATCGACATCACCGTAGAAAACGAGCTCGAAACACCACTGGATCTGTAATCGTCGTGGTTGAGCAACCCATCATCGAAACCACCCCAGCCCGTGCCGACAATCGTGCCTCGTTCAAACGGGCTGTAGTAACGATCCAGATCGGCATCCGGCCCAAACGCCATGCTCAGCGCTTCCTTGGCGGCCACCATCGCATTCTTGGCAAACGCCGGAAGCATCTTTAAAATAGGCTTGGGGATACCTTTGTAGCGCGTTTTATCGGCTTCTAGCAGACCGAAGAATTTGGCCTTGATACTCTTATCTTCAAAAGCCCGAACACGATAGCCAACCTTATATTCGCTAATGGCGTTCCAAATGTCGTGACTGGTTTCACCCAGCGAACACAAAGCACCGTAACCCGTTATCACCACTCGGGAACCATTCTGTTTTCTCATCATTTTCATCGGGGGTTAATTTAACTGTGCATAGTACAAATATAGAATACCAACCCGGCGCCTTCGACACGCAACCCAGCTGGTGAATACTATGGGTAAAATTTCAGCATACGTACACTTGGTGCATCTTCATCTGAATCCGCGAACTCAAGAAAGAAAGGTCTCACCCGAAAGGTGATGCGTTTTCCCTCTTCAAATCACGGATTCAGGTCTTCAGAAAGAACACCTCCTGCACACACAAATTCAGGAAATCCATCCCATGCTTGCCGCAACGATGAATGCGGAAAGGAGCGCCGTGACTGGAAACGGAGACTTTGGTAATGCGACAGTGCCCATCACTGAAACCCCGAACAGGTACAGACCAATGATCTGCAGTGACGCCATGTCACCATCGGTGACCGCGGTTACCGCCAAATGGCCGCTCATAAGCAGCAAAGGGCCAAAAGCGGTAAACCAAAAAGCTAAACGCCGCTCAGGAATACCAGCAAACTTTCCAATAATCCCTTCACGTAGCGCTGCGACGATTGGCTTGCGGAACACCACCAATCCAAGCAAGCAGTGAACCACACCGAGCACAACTAAAATCCATGCCACAAGACTCAACATGGCGCCTCTCGCATCCATTGATCAAATAACATCACATTCAACCTCAGCAAGCCATTTATTCATTTCCTTAAATTTTATCTTATTGATTTTCTGATTATGTTCTGAATTACGAACTTCAGCGATAGCTTCTCTATCATCGGGGCCAATAGGAAAATTGAACGACGTAAACTGACCGATAAGTCGGTTATATGTGATTTCGTTATACACTCCCTCCACAATTGGCCGAAACGTTGCACTGAACTTTATCCGATCATCACTCGAAGCTTGTCCGATGTAGCTCTCGACCAGCCGCTTTCCAAAGGCAATGTGACGCACCTCTTCCAGATGATGTTCATAGAACATTTTCTTGGTCAGCGGCTCACACCCTTCATACTGTGTACACATTAGTGCGTTCAGCTCGGCTGCCCATTCGACCACCAAGGTAAACATGACGCCATAAATTGGAGGAATGCTGCTGATATCCTCAAGAAAACTTTTAGAGGGGGATTCCGCATCCTGAATGAACGGTAGATTGCCGAGCTTCATGAAACGACGGAACATCATCGTGTGAACTATTTCCTCTTTCGAGAAAATCAGCATATAATCGTATATTTCTTTGAAAAGTGCGTTGCGGTAGCGGTTAATAAAACCAACATACAACACTGGAAGAAATCGCTCCAGCTTGATGAAGGCAGTAATGTCTCGGCCCGTTTCAAGCCACATCAGTTCATGACGCTGTTCCGGCGTGAGCATATCCCAGTATTTTGTGCCGTATATCCAACAGTGCTCTGCGCGCTTCGGCGCCATACTCTTCTCAATTCCTTTACTCCAAGGAAGAACACTATCGACCTCCATTGAGCTGCGATTGGAACTATTAACTAATGTTCCAATGAACTTTCCGATGGCGGTAGAGAACTGAAAGGGGACTGTTTGCTGCGCTACTTGCATATGATTTACCTCCTATTAACCAAAATATTTTTAGCCGTGCCCTAATTGATAGTGCTGGACACAGGCTCCATCCCCAAAGGAACGATTCGCTCCGGCATCAGGTCAAGCCGCGTGAGCCAGTCGATGATCTCCTTAAACCGCACGGCGTTCAGGCGGGTATTATTCTCAGACGCGCGCACGGCACGAATAGCTGCGAGGTCCGTTTTATGGATCGGGAACTCGAAGGAAGTCAGATCACTGATCTGCTCGGTGTATTTAAACTCTTCGAGGACATCGCCAATCGCCGGTTTGAACAGATTGCGGATTGGCGTCAACTCCTCAACACTCTTGCTCGTAAAGTAGTCTTCGCACAACCGACGTCCAAAGGTGATGTGCCGCACCTCGTCAATGTGATGCGCCCAGAACATCTGTTTGGTGATCGGCTCAATACCATCGACCTGAGTGCAATGCACGGCATTGAGTTCCGCCGCCCACTCAAGCACCAATGTCCACATCACGCCCACAATCGGCGGCAAGCTTCTGGGCGAATGCTCCAACGTGTGCATGACATGCGCGAATCCGGGGCGTTGCGGAATAACGAAATTAGGCAAATTCGCCTTCTCCAAATATCGTCTGAACATCTGCGTGTGGACGATCTCCTCTTTAGCGAAGATCATCATGTATTCCTCAATTTCAGGCGCAAGCGCCGCGCCGAACGCCGTAAGATAGCTCATATACATGGGCGGGAGGAACTGCTCCAACTGAATAAAAAACGACACGTCACGGGCGTTTTCCAGCCACAGAACCTCCAAACGCTGCGCCTCGGTGAGTTGCTCCCAGTATTTGGTGCCGTATATCCAGGAAGTACTGGCAAGCTTGGGTGGGGCGGATCGATCAATCATTTCATCCCACGGCAATACGTCACCCAACAACATAGGCGATCTATGCGAGGTATTGATCATCGAATTGATTACGTGCAGGTTTTCCTGCGACGCAAAGAGCGGCGCGTTCAATGCGGCCATGAGCACTCCTTGATAAGTGAATAAAACAACAACCAGAACCAGCCTTCTTAACCGGGGGGCGCGGCCTACCGCTGCCGACCAGAGTGGGGGTTTCAAACCAAACCCAGTTTTACGATGAGCACGCATCGCAACAATGCTTGCGCATCGTTGCTCACTATCGATAGTTTGCGCTAACAATAGCTTCGAGAGGCGCTCCTATGCTCCTATGCATATCGCATCAAGATGACTTATCTTGAACGAAAGAGAGCGTTCACACAACTACCAAGACTGGTAGGTCTGGCCAAGCAGCATGGCGCCAACCAATTGGGTGATCAGGACATGGTTGGGGAAGATGCCCGCCACGTTGGTGCGCCACTTGATTTTCTGCGTTGCGCCGCTGCGTAAGGCCGACGCCTTAGAACGTGTTCAAAATCTTCTGAGCAGCACCGCCAAGAATGCGAGATGGACAAACTGCAAGCTGGTGCCCGAGCAGTCGCTCGCAGTTTTTCCATAGCCTGCGGTTCTTCTCGAGCCAGACAAAGCTGCGCTCCACCACCCAACGCTTAGGCATCACCTTGAATGTGTGCAGTTCGCTGCGTTTGGCAATCTGCCCCGTCACATGTTCGCCCAGGATGGCCTTGACGCCTTGCTTAAACGGCTGGCCCACGTAACCACTGTCGCACAGCAAACTCTGCACCTGCGTCAGTGTCAGCTTGCAACGCTCAAGCGCTTGCAACGCCCCTTTGCGGTCAGTGACCTCCGCCGTACTCACTGCCACCGCATGCGGCAAACCCTGTGTGTCCACCGCTATGTGACGCTTGATCCCAGAGACCTTCTTGCCCGCGTCATAGCCCTTGAGCTTGGCCGTATCGGT
>JAITMV010000161.1 GCA_031277295.1 Burkholderiaceae bacterium
CAAGCCGTCGCCGTGACTGGTGGCGACGAAACGAACGCGCCCGGCTGGTCGCGGGACTGGATCGATACCCCGCACGCCAGCGGCTGGCTGGCGCTGCCGCGCATCGATACGCCGCATACCCACGGCACCGGCTGCACCTTTGCCGCCAGCGCCGCCGCCGCGCTGACGCTGGGCTTTGTGCCCGCCGATGCGCTGGTACTGGCCAAGATGTCCACCGCACACGCCCTACGGAGCGGCTACGCGGCAGGGCAGGGCGCGGGGCCGGTAGCGGCGCATGCCGGTTTTGGCGCGCTGCCCGGCGTGTTACCGCTCATGTCGTGGGATGAAAACGCGGCGGGTGATGCGACGTTCCTACCCCGTCGGCACGGGTGTGAACAAATCGGCCTCTACGCCATCGTTGACAGCGCCGAGCGCGTGCGCCAGGTGGTGGCCGCTGGCGTGCGCAGCGTGCAACTGCGCATCAAGACGCCCGCTGCGCCCGACGCCGCATGGCAGGCCGCACTGCGCCGGTCCATTGCCGATGCGTTGGCGATCTGCCAGGCGGCGCGGGCGACGTTGATCGTCAACGACCATTGGCGCTTAGCCGCCGAACTGGGCGCGCCCGCCGTTCATCTGGGACAGGAAGATTTACTGGCGTTGGGCGAATCAGGCCGTGCCGCGCTCGCCGCCAGCGGCTTGAAGCTGGGCATCAGCAGCCACAGCCTGTGGGAGTTGTGTCGCGCCCGTGCCCAGCGCCCGTGGTACGTCGCCTGCGGCCCGGTCTGGGCCACACTGACCAAGGCCATGCCGTGGCGACCGCAGGGGCTGGACAACCTGGCTTGGTGGGTACGCATGGCGGGCGTGCCCGTGGTTGCCATTGGCGGCATTCTGGAGCCTGACCAACTGACCCAGGCCGCCCGCAGCGGCGCCAGCGGCATCTGCGTGGTACGTGGTCTGGGCGATGATCCAGCGCGCACCTTGCCGCGCTGGCAAGCGGCGCTGGATGCGGGCCGCGCCGCACCGCCGTTACCCGTGCCGGAGTTGCCGCATTCGTCGCTCTGATTGCTTGCCCGCTCAATCCTGAGTTACACCGCCGACAGCACGTGAATCGCCCGCTTGGCGGTGAACTCGCGCGTCTTGGCGCCATAGTCGGCCATGTGCGCTGACTTGGCGTGCGCTTGTAGCGCGACCATTGAAGCCCATTTTTCGAGCACCATGAAAGTGTCTTCGCCCAGCGTGCCGGATGAGGGCGGCAGGCCGGGCGCGTCGGTGACGGCGGCGTATTCGATGCAGCCTTCCTCGGCCAGCACCGCCGCGCGGTTGGCGGCGAAGGCTTGCAGGATTTTGGCGCGCTGGCCGGGGTGTGCGGTGATGACGGCGACGACGTGGATCATTGCAAAGGTCTTTCGTGGGTGACAAAGTTAAGATGCCGTCCGATTTTGCTTGATGCGCCGGGCAGCGGAAAAAGCATGACCGAACAAGTGGACAGTATCGTCATCGGGGCCGGCGTGGTCGGCTTGGCCGTAGCGCGCGCTTTGGCCCTGGCGGGGCGCGAGGTGCTAGTGCTGGAGGCGGCGCAAACCTTCGGCGCCGTCACCAGTTCGCGCAACAGCGAGGTGATTCACGCGGGCATTTATTACACGCCCGACTCACTCAAGGCGCGGCTGTGCGTGCAGGGCCGGCGGATGCTGTACCGCTACTGCGCCGAACGCGGCGTGGGGCACCGGCGCTGCGACAAGCTGATCGTGGCGACCCGCGCGGAACAAGTCGATGAGTTGCGCGCCATCGCCCAACGCGCCGCAGGCAATGGCGTGACTGATCTGCAATGGCTGACGCAGGGCGAGGCGCTGGCGCTGGAGCCGCAACTGGCCTGCCACGCCGCGCTGCTGTCGCCAACGACTGGCATCATCGACAGCCACGCTCTGATGCTGTCACTGCTGGCCGATGCGCAGAACGCGGGCGGCGTGCTGGCCGTGCGCACGCCAGTGCAGCGGTTGCAAGCCGTGGCGGATGGGGTTGAAGTGGTGGCGGGTGGCGAGGACGGCGAAATGGTTCTGGCGGCGCGCAGCGTGGTCAACGCCGCCGGCCTGCGCGCGCCCTGGCTGGCCGAGCGCACGCGGGGGCTGGCCGCGCGTCACGTGCCCAAGGCGTACTTTGTCAAGGGCAACTATTTCACCTTGTCGGGCCGCGCGCCTTTTGACCGTTTGATTTACCCCGTGCCCGAACCGGGCAGCCTGGGCGTACACCTGACGCTGGATTTGGGCGGTCAGGCCAAGTTTGGCCCTGACGTGCAATGGGACGTATCACCCGACGACTACACGGTCGATCCCGCGCGGGCTGGCAGTTTCTACGCCAAGGTGCGCCAATACTGGCCCGGTCTGCCCGACGGTGCGCTGCAACCGGGCTACGCCGGCATCCGTCCCCGCATCAGCGGCCCCGGCGAGCCGGAGGTGGATTTCGTCATCCAGGGGCCACGCGAGCACGGCGTGCCGGGCCTGGTCAACCTGTTTGGCATCGAGTCGCCGGGGTTGACGAGTTGCTTGGCGCTGGGTGAGTGGGTGGCGATGGCATTGCGGGGGTGAAGAAAGTTGGCATTGTTTTTGGCAAGTAAAACGAAAAAGGGGCCGAAGCCCCTTTGAACCTAGAAACCGCAGTTGGACGCGCCCGAGCAGGCTGTCATCGGGTGGGCTGGCAAGGCGTGAGGACGCAGCAGGCTACTGCCTGCAAGGACGAGCAACGCCGCCAGCGCGCCCGAGGGCGGCCTGATCGGGTGCGTAGCGCTCTCACCCAAGCGGTGAAGGTCATCGAAGTCCCGAAAGTCACCGTCCGTGCGACTTTCTTGAGGGTAACAAGCGGTCAACTGCGGTTTTTAGGTTGAAAGTGCTTGGGCGCGAACGCCGGCAAAATCAGCGCTTGCCAGACACCGGTGCGTCTGGCAACGCCACGCCGCCGGGGCCAGCCTTGAAGGTCAGCGGGCTGATGGCCGTTTGCTGGCCCACGCCTGGCTTGCTCCAGTCACACACGCCGCCTGGGAATACCGCTCGCAGGCGAGTCCATTGTGGTTCAGTGAAGGTGTTGGCGGCGTAATCCGACTGCGCCAGCGGCTTGAGTTGGCACTTGAGAATGTTCTCCGCTTGCGGCCCGCCGGCAACCTGGCGCGGCGACAGTGATGGCTTGAGGTACTGATCGGCGTTATCGCACGCATCCATGCCCAGCATCGGCGATGAAAGGCTGGTATCGCCATTCAGGTAGCAGAGATCCGCCGCCGAGGCGGGTCTGGCGTCGCGCACCTTCTTGTCCAGCGGATTGTTGCTGGTATCTGCCTTGAGCTGGGTGAGCCACTCGCTCATGCTGTCCAGCGCCTTGCTTGACAACAGGGTAGGGCCGGCCAGCGATGGCCAGGAGAAGCGCCACATCGCCTGGTTGCCCGCATCCCCGGACTCCGCCGCCAACCGCTCGCGGATCGCGAAGCTGTACCAGGTGTGGTGGATGGCACCGGTGCCCGTGTAGCCGGGCGGCCTGCTCTCGGGCAGTTGCGAGTCGTCCCAGCCGCGCAGGTCGATCATCGCCGTCTGGGCGAGTTGCTTGCCGCTCATCAAGATGCCGGAGCGGTAGGCGGTTCCCAGCGCCGACGGGTCAGCAACGGTCCGCTCGGGGCGCAGCGTGGAGTCGCGATCAGTACCGCCGGCCAGTTCGTTGAGGGTGACGAACTCTTCGGCGCTGATTACGCCGTCTTGCAGCGCTTTCAGGCCGTATTGGACGCCGACGTTGTCGCGTGTGTGCAAGGCCTGGTTGTTGGCGCCCGGATCCTCGCCCCAGATGTTCTTGGCCCAGCCCCAGGCGTTGCAGCGCGGCAGGTGGGCGGTTTCGGTCGGGCGCGCGGGGTCGTACACGGCGCTGTTGGGCAATTCGCAGTTGTTGGTGGCGGTGGTTGCTTGCGTGATCGCGCCGGTCACGGTGTCGGAGACGGTGCGCTGGAAATACACACCCGCCTTGCCATTGCTGCCAAAGGCGTTGTACCAGCCATGACACGCGGTCTGGTCGGGGTGGCCGTTGATGGCGGCTTTGCGCGCATTGATTTCGGCTTGCGACAGGCCAGCCCACAGCGCCTGCATTTGCGGTTTCAGATAGGCCTCGACCAGCACCACGCAGTCGCCGACTTCGAGCGTGGTGGATTCCGAATCCGGGTAGGTGCAACTGGTAATCACGCCGTCGAGCAGGCCGGGCATGATTGATGCCGTCATGTTGGAGTTGATCGAGCCGCCCGAACAGCCGCTGCCAATGGCGAACTTGACCGGGCCGTAGCTTTCGATGATGTGCTCCTTCATCCGCATGACTGTCTCAGCCATCAGCACGCGGTTGGAGTTGCGGTCGGAGTCGGTCATGCTGTTCATCGCCACCAGGTAGCCGCGCCCGATCTGGTTGTTGAGCGATGGCCACGCGGTCTGGGGGCGTACCTGGCGGCGCGGCTGGCCGGTGCTGGAGCCGAAGTTGAACCACACCTTGCCGTTCCACGCCGCTTGCGGCGCGGTGGGTGTCCAGTTTTGGGTGGGATCGAACAGCGCCACCATGTCGTAGATACCGCGGTTGATGGTGCCGCGCTCCACGCGCACGATGTAATCCACGGTCTTGCCAGCGTCGGTGGTGGTCTGGGCCATGTCGTTCGGGCGCGCCGCCTGCGGGTCGTAGGGCTTGAAGCACAGGTTGGCGGCGGGCGCTGGAGGGTTGCCCGGTGAGGTTGCGTTGGCGTTGGGCCTCCATGTCGGGTCCGGCAGGCTGAATGAGCAGCCTTGCGCCGTTGTCTTGTAGTACAGCTTGTATTCGGTTGCGATACCGCAGGCGGCGTCCGGCGACCCGGATAAGCCGCTGGCCGCCAGGGCGGGCGTATCGCCATTGACGGCAGTTGCGGCTGGTTGAGCGCAATAAAAAGGCGTCACATACGATGCGCCCGAGAGCACCGGAAGATTGCCCGGTGTATTGGTTATCGTCAGGCTGGCGGAACTGTCGTTCTTGTCGGAACGCGCTTGGAGCACGTTGTCACCGTCGGCCAGGCCGGTGACCAAGCCGGTCGCGGCGCCGTCGGCGCCGATGGTGAAGGCGTCACTCACGTCGCGCCTGCCCACCTCGACTTTGAGACCGGACAATGCCGCGCCATCCGCTCGCGTAATGGTGACCAGCGCGTCGCCGCCGCTAATCAGATCGGCCCGGTTGCTGAGAGTACGGACTTCCAGGGCTGCCCCGGAGTCATCGCCGTCATCGCCGCCGCCGCAAGCTGCCAGGAACGCTGCCGCGGCGCAGGAAACAAGCCGTAGGCGATGACGCGCAGTCAAAAGCGAAATTTTCATGTTGCTACCTCTTTGGTATAGGGGCGCTTACTCTATTGCCCAGCCCCCCTCCTAGTCAAGGCAGATTTATGACGCATCAGAGAAAAATTCGAGGTTTTTACTGTTCAGGCAGGTGAGCGAGCTTTTTGCGTGCGGCATTTTTTTCGCTCCAGCGGCGGGCGCGCAGTGCGTGGGCTAGAGAACGTTCAATCGGTAATGGCTCATTGTGCAGCCAGGCTGCGGCGATTTCGCCCGCCAGCACGGCCAGCGTCAGTCCGCGCGAACCCAGGCCGGTCAGCACCCAGGGAGCGTGCGGAGCATTGGCGGTTGCCGCAGGCCAAACCAGCGGCCCGAGCATCGGCAACCGATCCGGCACGGTGCAGCGCACGCCGGCCCAAGCTTTGGCTCGGCCGTCTTGCCATTGCGGCGCAAGCATGGCCGCGGCGCGCGGCAGCAGTTCAGCCAGACGATGGCGGTTGGCAACATGCTCTGCGGCCCGCGTGTAGGAGCGGGTGTTTTCGCGCACGAAAGTGGAACCGGTGACCCAGATCGGCTCCGGCTCGCGCAGCATGACAAAATTGCCGTGGCCGTTGACCGGAAAGGGCGGAAGTGACTGCGCCTCAAGCTGGCTTGCGGAGCCGAACGCGATCTGTCCACGCAGCGCATGCAGCCGCCAGACGGCGTTGGCGGGGTTGACAAACGATGCGTCCAGTAACGCGCGGGTGCCGAAGCCCGCCGCCAGCGCCACCAGATCAGCTTCGGCCAGCGTTCGGCCCGCCTGGTCCAGCACCTGCCAGCCGCCGCCGTGCGGGGCGATGCGCTCGGCCCGCGCATCGCCGATGAAGCGGATACCTGGCGCGGCGAGCATGGCGCGCACCAGCGCGGATGGCCGCACCCAACCGGCGTTAGCGTGCCATAGCGCCGGGTGATCGTCATCGACGGGCAGGCCGGTTTGCGCGCGCAACTCGGCACCGGCGGGGCTGGACAAAGCGCTAGCGGCGGCGGTTTCGGCATTCTGCCAATCGGCGGGGCAGCGACGCTGGCCGGGCGCGTGGCATTCCAATACGCCGCTGGCGGCAAAGTCGATGTTCTCGCGCAGCAGGGCGCGCACGCGCGTCAGCGTGGCGGCGCAACCGGCGCGCGATAGGCGCGACAGCGGCCGGTCATCGGGTGATATGTGCGGGGCAAACACGCCCGCTATCAGGGCGCTGGCGCCATCGGCGGGTTCGCTGTCCTGGCCCAGTACCGTCACCTGCCAGCCGCGCACGGCCAAGCTGTAGGCCAAGCCGGCCGCGGCCAGTCCGGCGCCAACGATGACGCAACGGCCTGGCGCGGGGGGCCGTATCTGGCTCGACGCGTGAACCGGCATGTAGCGGGCGATAAGCGCCTGGCGCTTAGGCGCCAGGCCCGGTACGCGCTCGGTCTCGAAACCACAGTCGGCCAGCCGTTGGCGTATCTCGCCGGCCACGCACCAGGTCGCCGCACGTGCGCCGGGGCGGCACAGGCGGGCGACGGCCCGCAGCACTTCGTTTGACCACATGGCCGGATTTTTCTCCGGGCTGAAGCCGTCGAGAAATACGCTATCGAAACACCCGGTCAACTCCGCCAGCGCGGAGCGCGCGTCGTCTACGGCCAAAGTCAATTGCAGCGCGCCGCCGGCCAGTTCGATGCGGTGTATGCCGGGCAGCAGGCCGCGCCATTGGGCGGCAAGCTGCTCGGCCAGCGGCGCGAGTTCGGGAAAAGACGCGGCGCTGCGCAGCAGGTCGGCGGCCTCGGGCGGATGCGCTTCGACCGCGCTGTAAAACAGGCGCGCGGGTCGTTGCGGATTGTTCAGCCAAGCGTGCCATGTGGCGAGAAAGTTCAGGCCCAGACCGAAGCCGGTTTCCAGAATCTGCCATACCTGCTGCCCGGCCCAGGCTGTGGGCGTACCCTCATCAGCGAGCAGGCCACAGCCGTGCAAAAAAACGTGCTGCGCTTGCGCCAGACCGCCAGCGGCGCTGCGGTAGATGTCGCCATAGCGGAGGCTAGCCGGCACGCCGTCGGGTTGCCAATGGACGGTGGAGGACATTGGGGTAATAACGTTTGGCGTTGAGCGTTTCGCGAAGGTGGTGTGGCGGTGCGGCGTTAGCGTTGAAAGAGGTACTCAAGCTGGAAACCGTGGTTGAACGCGCCCGAGGGCGGCCATGAACAGACACTCCAAGACCGGATGCGCAGCGCCGTCACCCAAGCGGTGAGGGCTATCGGGGCACGGCACGCCAACGTTCATGCGGTTTTCCCTCTGAACCCTGAAGGTAGCAGGCGATCAACTGCGGTTTCCAAGTTCAAGCCAAACCGCGCAACGGCCAAGCGCTCAGCGGCCAGCCGGCGGCACGTAGCCCGCCGCTTGATCCGCGCCGCTGCCGAAAAAGTGGTTCTCCATTTGGCGTTTCAGGTACTCGCGCGCCCGCTGATCGGCCAGGTTCAGGCGGTTTTCGTTGACCAGCATGGTCTGGTGCCGGAGCCAGTCCTGCCACGCCTGCTTGCTGACGTTTTCCCAGATACGCTTGCCCAACTCGCCGGGGTAGGGGGGCCGATCAAGTCCTTCGGCTTGTGCGCCGAGCTTGACGCAGTGAACCGTGTGTGTCATGGAACCTTTCTCCAGGTTGATGTGTGTTGGGGCGGACTGTAACAATTTTGTTTTCCGTTCGGAACGCGTTGACGTTGCGCCGGGGGGTAGACTGCCCAACTATTACCTGATTCCCAAGGAACTTTTATGTCGCAACCCCAGTGGAAATTTGAAACCCGGCTCGTCCACGCCGGCTACCGGCCCGAGCCCACGACCAAATCGGTCGCGGTGCCGATCTACCAGACCGTGGCCTACGCTTTTGACAGCGCCCAGCACGGCGCTGATTTGTTCGACCTGAAGGTGCCGGGCAACATCTACACCCGCATCATGAACCCGACCACCGATGTGCTGGAGCAGCGCGTCGCCGCGCTCGAAGGCGGCATCGGCGC
>JAITMV010000176.1 GCA_031277295.1 Burkholderiaceae bacterium
GGGTGCGCTTGCAGACCTTGCAGTATCTCCTCGTCGCTGATCTGGTCGATTTCCATGGCGGGCTCCTTGCTTCGGCGGTAAGGTCTCTATTAGGACACATCAGTTTCAATCGCACCCAAGCGAACCAAGCGCAGCATGTCGAACCTAAAATTAAAACTTTGCTCTTCACGCGCCAAGCGTGTTCCTTTTTCATGAGCCGCTCATCCGCTCCTTTCACCGTTGCCCAAATTCGCCAAAGCTTTCTCGACTTTTTCGAGCGCAAGGGCCACACGGTGGTGCCGTCGTCACCATTGGTGCCGGCGGGCGACCCGACACTGATGTTCACCAACAGCGGCATGGTGCAGTTCAAAGACGTGTTTCTGGGCGCGGACAAGCGGCCTTATGTGCGCGCCGTTTCAGTGCAGGCGTGCCTGCGCGCGGGAGGCAAGCACAACGATCTGGAAAACGTCGGCTATACCGCGCGTCACCACACCTTCTTCGAGATGCTGGGCAACTGGTCGTTTGGCGACTACTTCAAAAAGGAAAGCATCGAGTGGGGCTGGGAATTGCTGACCCGAGTCTATGGTTTGCCCGCCGAGCGTTTGATGGCGACCGTCTATCACGAGGACGACGAGGCTTACGACATCTGGACCAAAGTGATCGGCCTGGACCCTGCGCGCGTGGTGCGTATCGGTGACAACAAGGGCGGCAAGTACAAAAGCGACAACTTCTGGATGATGGCCGATACGGGGCCGTGCGGTCCATGCTCGGAAATTTTCTACGACCACGGCCCGCACATCCCTGGCGGCCCGCCCGGCAGCCCGGACGAGGACGGCGACCGCTTCATCGAAATCTGGAACCACGTGTTCATGCAGTTCGAGATGCACGAGGACGGCAGCCTGACCCCGCTGCCCGCGCCCTGCGTTGATACCGGCATGGGGCTGGAACGGCTGGCGGCCATCTTGCAGGGCGTGCACAGCAATTACGAGATTGATCTGTTCGCCACGCTCATCCAAGCCGCCGCGCGCGAGACCGGCTGCGCCGACTTGGCCAACCCCTCGCTCAAGGTGATTGCCGATCACATCCGCGCCACGGCGTTTTTGGTCAGCGATGGCGTGATCCCCAGCAACGAAGGGCGCGGCTACGTGCAGCGGCGCATCGTCCGCCGCGCCATCCGGCATGGCTACAAGTTGGGGTGCAAGACGCCGTTTTTTTACAAACTGGTGCCGACGCTGGTGGAGTTGATGGGCGCAGCCTACCCGCGCCTGCAAGCGCAAGCCGAACGGGTGCAAGAGGTGTTGAAGGCCGAGGAAGAACGCTTTTTCGAGACGCTGGCCACCGGCATGGAAATCCTGGACAGCGCGTTGATCGCTGGCCGCAAGGAACTGCCGGGCCACGTCGCCTTCAAGCTGCACGACACCTACGGCTTTCCGCTCGATCTGACGCAGGACGTGTGCCGCGAGCGCGGCGTAACGGTGGACGTGGCCGGTTTCGACGAAGCGATGGCGCAGCAAAAGGCCGCTGGCCGCGCGGCGGGCAAGTTCAAGATGGATCGGCAGGTTGACTACGGCGGCGCGGGCAACGTGTTCACCGGCTACGACCACCTGAGCGACGCTGCCAGGGTTGTCGCTCTTTACGCCGACGGCGCCAGCGTCAGCGCCCTGCAACCTGGCCAGAGCGGCATCGTCGTGCTCGACACCACGCCCTTCTACGCCGAAAGCGGCGGTCAGGTTGGCGACGTCGGCGTATTGGACGCTCCCGAGGTCGAATTCAGCGTGCAAGACACGCAAAAAATCAAAGCAGACGTGTACGGTCACCACGGCGTCATGCAACAAGGCGTGCTCAAAGTCGGCGACGCGGTGACGGCGCGTGTCGATGCCGCGCGCCGCGCCGCCACCATGCGCAACCACAGCGCCACCCACCTCATGCACAAAGCGTTGCGTGAAGTGTTGGGCGCGCACGTGCAGCAAAAGGGATCACTGGTTGATGCCGACAAGACGCGCTTCGACTTTGCCCACAACGCGCCGGTGACGCCAGAGCAGGTGGTTGAAATCGAGCGCCGCGTCAACGCCGAAATCCTGGCCAACGCCGCCACCCAGGCGCGCGTGATGGACATCGACAGCGCGCAAAAAACCGGCGCCACGATGCTGTTCGGCGAGAAATACGGCGATACCGTGCGCGTGCTGGACATCGGCTCAAGCCGTGAATTGTGCGGCGGCACTCATGTTGCGCGTACCGGCGACATCGGCCTGTTCAAGATTACCTTTGAGAGCGGTGTTGCCGCCGGCGTGCGCCGCGTCGAAGCCGTCACCGGCGAAAACGCGCTGGCTTATTTGCAAAGGTTGGAAGCCAGCCTGCACAGCGTCGCCGCCACCTTGCGCGCCGCGCCCGCCGAGGCGCAGGCGCGCTTGGGCCAACTGCTGGAGCAAATGAAGGCGCTGGAAAAAGAAGTTGCCCAGCTCAAGGGCCGCCTGGCCTCGTCACAAGGCGGCGAACTGGCGAATCAGGCCGTGGACGTGGGTGGCATCAAGGTGCTGGCCGCCCGCCTGGACAACGCCGACGCCAAAACCCTGCGCGAAACGCTGGACAAACTTAAAGACAAACTGAAAAGCGCCGCCATTGTCCTGGCTGCCGCCGACGGCTCCAAAGTGCAGATCGCCGCTGGCGTCACCGTCGACCTCATGGGCAAGATCAAGGCTGGCGAACTGGTCAACTTCGTCGCCCAACAAGTCGGCGGCAAAGGCGGCGGCAAACCTGATATGGCGATGGCTGGCGGCACTGACGCGGCGGCGCTGCCCAAGGCATTGCAATCGGTGCCGGAATGGGTGGCGCAAAAATGGGCGTGAGTGGCGAGCCACTCATTCTCAGGGACTGCATGAAGCGTTGCCTTAAGTTTGTATCTCCGCAACCGCCGTTGTGACTAAGGTCTGTCACAATCGCTGCCACACGGCGCCCCCGTGGTGAAACTGGTATACACAAGGGACTTAAAATCCCTCGTCCGTACAAGGACTTGGCGGTTCGACCCCGCCCGGGGGCACCACGAAGCTATCGGTGGTGGACTTAAAATCCGCTGTTTGCCCGCAAGGGGACGGGCCGGTTTTTGTTTTCGCCCCGGCTTGGTTGCGCTTGGTCGCGCGCTCCAGCAGTGCATAGGCGCTCTTGGAGCCGCGGCGCATCCTCTTGCACGGCATCGGTGGTGGCACTACTGGCCGAGCGCGTTCAGTTGCCGTTTCGAGGTTGAAGGAATCACGCCATGAATCATGAAGATGCACCGTTCGAAATTCACGTGCATGGCGACGTGAAGTTACGCGAAGGGGTAGATTTGGACGCGCTCCAAGATGCGCTCAAGCCGTTGTGGAAATACGCTGGCGCGCGTTCGCTGGCCGACGGCGCGGCGAGCCTATACGAGGACGAACCGGGTATCCGCTTCGATAAGCAACAGCGCCTGCTGCAAATGTGCTGGACCCTGGCCGGTGACGAGGACTTTCGCCTTCAGCTCGACGATTTGTGCATGAATCTCAACGATTTGTCAGCCGAAGGCTCGCAGATAGAGGTGTCCTTTTACGATGCCGACTTCGACGACGACGACGACAACGATGACAGCGAGCGCGAGGCGCGCGACGATTTCGTGCTGTTGTTCGTCGGCCCGACACCACAGGCCATCATGCAAGCGCAGCGCGACTTGCTGGTTGAAGATGTGGTAGCTCTGATGGAGCGCCACTTCGACGGCGCCGAACTGGGTGGTGTCGTGGCCGAGATCGACAAACTGTTTGTCAATCGCTTCAACGCGCTTACCAATTCGCTCGAATTGGGCAAACCGCATAATCCGGGCGGCGGTTCACCCGGCCACGGCGGTGGGCGGCGGCCGCGCCATCTGCACTAATTGGCGTGACTTGCTTCAGCCGTCGCGGGTTCCAAAGACGAGGACAAGGCGCTGACGCTCAGCCAGCGCGCGGCGGCGAGGTGTAGCGTGCCGGGTGCGCCGCTGGTTTCGAGCGTCAGCGCGCCAGGGCCGTCATGCAGGGCGTTGCGGGCGGCGAGCAAGCGGCGCGTTTGCTGCGCGACCGGCGCGCCGGTGTCGATGAAGCGCAGCCCGGCGCTGGCGTAGCGGCGCAGCGCGACGGTAGCAAAAGCGTAGTGCGTGCAGCCAAGCACCAACGTGTCGATCTGGCCCGTGTCCGCGCTCAACGCCTTTAGCGCACCCAGGTAACGCGCGGCGAGCAGGTCGATCCGCGCCGCGTCATTGCGCTCAATGGCGTGGGCCAGGCCATCGCAGGCGACCAAATGGAATCGCGCCACTCCGCTCAAGCCGTCGTGCAGGGCGCGGAATTTGGCGCTGGCCAGCGTACCGCGCGGGGCCAGCACGCCGACGTGGCCGGTGCGTGTCACTGCCGCCGCGGGTTTCAGCGCCGGTTCGACGCCGATCAGCGGCAGCGCGGGCCAGTCGGCGCGCAACTGGTGGATGGCGGCGGCAGTGGCCGTGTTGCAAGCGACCACCAGCGCCTTGATACCGCGCGTTTCGACCAACATGCGGGCAATGGCGCGGCTGCGCGCGACGACGAAGTCGTCGCCGCGCTCGCCGTAGGGTGCGTGGCCTGCGTCGGAAAAGTAAAAGAAATGCTCGCCTGGCAACTCGGCACGCAGCGCGGCCAGAATGCTCAGGCCGCCGATGCCGCTGTCGAAGACGCCGATGGGCTGGCCGGTCTGTGGGGGTTGCATGTCAGTTTTCCATTGCGTCTCGCGCCACCCACGACGCATGAAACGAACCCTCATTTCGCAAGGGCAGGCCTTGTGCCTGTCCTTGCATAGTACAAACGGGGCCGCTCCAGGCAAAGCAGGCACAAGACCTGCCCCTACACCTACAAATAGGGATCGGTTTCATCTCAAGCCGTTTTCAGCGCAATACCTTTGAACTCCCCGCTGGCGATGCGCTTGCTCCACTCGGCGGGGCCGGTGGTATGAGCGCTGACACCGCTGGAGTCGACCGCCACGGTGACGGGCATGTCCACCACGTCGAACTCGTAGATGGCTTCCATGCCCAAATCCTCGAAGCCGACCACCCTAGCGGTCTTGATCGCCTTGCTGACCAGGTACGCCGCGCCGCCCACGGCCATCAGGTAGGCGCTGCGATGCTTTTTGATCGACTCGATGGCCACCGGGCCGCGTTCGGCCTTGCCGATCATGGCGATCAGGCCGGTTTGGGCGAGCATGGTTTCGGTGAATTTGTCCATGCGGGTGGCGGTGGTGGGGCCAGCGGGGCCGACGGCTTCACCCTTGACCGGATCGACCGGGCCGACGTAGTAGATGACGCGGTTGGTGAAGTCCACAGGCAGCTTTTCGCCCTTGGCGAGCATGTCCTGAATGCGCTTGTGCGCGGCGTCGCGGCCTGTCAGCATCTTGCCGTTCAGCAGCAGGGTCTGGCCGGGTTGCCAACTGGCGACTTGTTCGCGCGTCAGGGTGTCGAGGTTGACGCGCTGGCTCTTTTGGGTGTCGGGCCGCCAGTCCACCTTGGGCCAGAGGTCGAGCGAGGGCGGCTTCAGATACGCCGGGCCGCTGCCGTCGAGTACGAAGTGCGCGTGCCGTGTGGCGGCGCAGTTGGGGATCATCGCCACGGGCTTGCTGGCGGCGTGCGTGGGATACATGGCGATCTTTACGTCCAGCACCGTGGTCAACCCGCCCAGCCCTTGCGCGCCGATGCCCAGCGCGTTGACCTTGTCGTACAGCTCCAGCCGCAACTCCTCCACTTGCGTCAGCCTGTCGCCCTTGGCGGCCTTGGCCTGCAACTGGTACATGTCCAGTTCTTCCATCAGGCTTTGCTTGGCCAGCAGCATGGCTTTTTCAGCCGTGCCGCCGATGCCAATCCCCAACATGCCCGGCGGGCACCAGCCCGCGCCCATCGTCGGCACGGTTTTCAGCACCCAGTCCACGATGGAATCACTGGGGTTGAGCATCGCCAGCTTGCTTTTGTTTTCGCTGCCGCCGCCCTTGGCCGCGACGGTGACTTCAACCGTGTTGCCGGGCACGATCTCGGTGAAGATCACCGCCGGCGTGTTGTCGCGTGTGTTCTTGCGCGTGAACTGCGGGTCGGCCACGACCGAGGCGCGCAGCGTGTTGTCCGGGTGGTTGTAGCCGCGTCGCACGCCCTCGTTGATGGCGTCATCCAAGCTGCCGGTGAAACCATTCCAGCGCACGTCCATGCCCACCTTGAGGAACACGTTGACGATGCCCGTGTCCTGGCAGATCGGCCGGTGGCCGGTGGCGCTCATCTTGCTATTGGTCAGAATCTGCGCCATCGCGTCCTTGGCGGCAGGCGACTGCTCGCGTTCCCAGGCGCGCGCCAGGTGCGTGATGAAATCCGCCGAGTGATAGTAGCTGATGTATTGCAGGGCGGCGGCGATGGATTCGATCAGGTCGGCTTGGACGATGGCGGTCATGTGAAGTCCTGTTGCGGTTGCATGAAAACGAGTCGCCAGCCGGCGGGCGCTCCATCTTCGATCAATGCTCCTCGCGCTGATCCGCCATCAGCTTGTCGGTATAGGCGATGGCTATGGCTGAAGCCAGGAAGGCCATGTGGATGGACGTTTGCGCGATCAGCACCTTGTCGGTGTAGTTGCCGGCGTTGATGAAGGTTTTGAGCAGGTGAATCGAGCTGATGCCGATGATCGACAACGCCAGCTTGACCTTCAGCACCGAAGCGTTGACGTGGCTCAGCCATTCGGGCTGGTCGCGGTGGCCATCCAGGTCGAGCCGGCTGACGAAGGTTTCGTAGCCGCCGACGATGACCATGATGAGCAGGTTGGAGATCATCACCACGTCGATCAACGCCAGCACGACCAGCATGATGATGGTCTCGTTCAGCGCGTGGATGGGCGTGTCGGATTTGTAG
This sequence comes from Burkholderiaceae bacterium, assembly GCA_031277295.1. Lineage (GTDB taxonomy): Bacteria > Pseudomonadota > Gammaproteobacteria > Burkholderiales > Burkholderiaceae_C > Ottowia. Next base: position 6,866 of record JAITMV010000176.1, read on the forward strand.
CCGATGCCGGTCACCAGGGCGTTCAGCGCGCCCTGGTGACCGAAGGCGGCTTCAACCAGGTGCCACAGTTCCATCAGGAAATGCACCACGTACACAGCTTGCGCGGCGATCAAACCCAGGTACAGCGGCAGTTGCAGCCAGCGGCTGGCGAAGATGATCGCGGGCAGCGGGCGCAGCGGTCGGTTGACGGGGTCTCGAGTGGAATCGCTCATGAGAAAAAAAGGTGCGCCGGTTGGGGAAATATGAAATTGGCGTATTCTAGGGAAGCGTTGATGAGTTCTCCGCGCGTCGGCGCGTCCAGGTTCGGCTGCAAGACGCAAAGCTAAAGCAATACTGGGCGGTATGGCGAGCATTTGCCCGGCGCTGCAGACCGCTTGGCAAACCGGGATGCGATGGCCGCGAGGAATTAATCGGCGCTTCCCTAGGAAGCCAGCAGTCGGCTTTGCGTTGGGACTTCATTTCAGTCAGTGCCTTGTAAGAGCCTGTCTGGATCATTCATCGGTTTGGCCGGGCGAACGACGCCCGATATGTGCAACAGCAAAAGCAGGAGACAGCCCGTGAGCGCCATTGAATCAGTTTTGGTCGAAAACCGCGTATTTCCCCCTTCCGAGGCCATAGTCAAGGCCGCGCACATCAGCGGCATGGCCGCCTACCAGGCGCTGTGCGACGAAGCCGAGCGCGACTTCGACGGTTTCTGGAGCCGTCACGCCAGGGAGAACCTGGTTTGGACCAAAGCCTTCACGCAAGTGCTGGACGAGTCCGATAAGCCCTTCTACAAGTGGTTCGCCGACGGGCAACTGAACGCCAGCGCCAATTGCCTGGACCGGCACATCGGCACGCCAGTCGAGAACAAGACCGCCATCATCTTCGAGGCCGACGATGGCACGGTCACCCCGATTACCTACAAGGAACTGCTGGCGCGCGTCGGCCAGTTTGCCAATGCGTTGAAGGCGCATGGCGTGAAAAAAGGCGACCGCGTGCTGATCTACATGCCGATGACGGTGGAGGGCATCGTCGCCATGCAGGCCTGCGCGCGCATCGGCGCGACGCACAACGTGGTGTTCGGCGGCTTTTCGGCCAAGGCGGTGCAAGAGCGCATCGCCGATGCCGGCGCGGTGGCGGTGATTACCGCCAACTACCAGATGCGCGGCGGCAAGGAGTTGGCGTTGAAATCCATCGTCGATGAGGCGATTGCCCAGGGCGGCTGCGAGTCGGTGAAAAACGTCTTCGTCTATGAGCGCACGCCGACCGCCTGCCCGATGATGGCCGGGCGCGACAAAACCTTCAGCCAGATGCTGGCCGGCCAGTCCAGCGACTGCGCGCCCGAACCGGTCGATGCCGAGCACCCGCTGTTCGTGCTGTACACGAGCGGCTCCACCGGCAAGCCCAAGGGCGTACAACACGCCACCGGCGGCTACCTGCTGTGGGCCAAAATGACGATGGACTGGGCGTTCGATCTGCGCGCCGACGACGTGTTCTGGTGCACCGCCGATATTGGCTGGATCACCGGCCACACCTACATCGCCTACGGGCCGCTGGCGGCGGGGGCGACGCAGATCGTCTTCGAGGGCGTACCGACCTACCCCGACGCCGGGCGCTTCTGGCAGATGATCGAGCGCCACAAATGCACCATCTTCTATACCGCGCCAACGGCGATCCGTTCGCTCATCAAGGCCTCGGACACCAATGACAAGGTACACCCGAAGAACTGGAACCTGTCCAGCCTGCGTCTGCTGGGCAGCGTCGGCGAACCGATCAACCCCGAGGCGTGGATGTGGTACTACAAGAACGTCGGCGGCGAACGCTGCCCGATTGTGGACACCTTCTGGCAGACCGAAACCGGTGGCCACGTCATTACCCCGCTGCCTGGCGCCACACCGCTGGTACCCGGTTCGTGTACGTTGCCGCTGCC
>JAITMV010000228.1 GCA_031277295.1 Burkholderiaceae bacterium
CCCCATGCCGCCGCCCATCGCCGCGCCTTCAACCACGGCCAGCACCGGCACGGGCAACGCCGCCAGCCGCTGCATGAAATGGCCGAACACGCGGTTGCGCGCCGCCACCGGGTCGTCGCCGGGCGCGGCTTGCGCGTCCAGCCGCGCCTGGAAGTTGCCGACGTTGCCGCCGGCGCAAAAGAAGCCGCCCGCCCCGCGCAGCACCAGCGCGCGGCAATTAACATCGGCTTCGGCCAGCGCAAGCGCGCGCTCCAGCGCATCGACCACTTCGGGCGCCAGCGCGTTGCGGGTGGCGGGGCGGTGCAGCGTGGCAAACAGCACGCCGCGCTCGCGCGCGACGAGGACGGCAGAGGTATGGGCGGAGGTCATGGGTTCCGGTTTCATAGCGCCAGTTGTTTGGCGGCGAGGTCTTTCATGATGTCTTCCGTGCCGCCGCCGATGGTCATGACCTTGACCTCGCGGTACAGACGCTCGACGCGGTGGCCGCGCATGTAGCCCATGCCGCCCAGCAGTTGCACCGCGCGGTCGGCGCAGAACTGGAAGGTACGGGTGGCGAAGTTCTTGGCCATGGCGATTTGCGCCACGGGCGAAGCGCCGGCATCCAGGCGGCTGGCCAGCTCGTCCAGCAGCGCGCGCGTGGCCTCGATGCGCGTGGCCATGTCCACCAGTTGATGGCGCACTACCTGATGGTCGGCCAGCCGCTTGCCGAAGGTGCGGCGCTCGCGCGCCCAGGCCGCCGCGTCGTGCAGGCAGACCTGTGCGTAGCCGCAGGCGCCGGCGGCCATCGCCAGGCGTTCGTGATTGAAATTTTTCATGATCGCGGCAAAGCCCCGGCCTTCCTCGCCGATCAGGTTGGCGGCGGGCACGCGGCAGTTGTCGAAGTGCAGTTGCGCGGTGTCCGAGGCCCACCAGCCCATTTTCTTGAGCGGGGTGCGGCTCAGGCCTGGCGTGTCGCCTTCGATCAGCAGCAGCGAAACGCCCGCCGCGCCAGAGCCGCCGGTGCGCACCGCGACGGTGATGTAGTCGGCCCGCATCCCCGAGGTGATGTAGATCTTGCTGCCGTTGACGACGTAATGCCCGCCCTCGCGATGCGCGCGGGTCGTCAGCGCCGCCACGTCCGAGCCGCCGCCTGGCTCGGTGATGGCCAGCGCCGAAATTTTTTCGCCCGCCAGGATGCTTGGCAGCACGCGCGCCTTGAGTTCGGCGCTGCCAACGGCGGCGATTGGCGGCGCGCCGATGGTGTGCGAAAACAGGCCCGCGGCCACACCACCGCTGCCGCCCCAGGCGCGCTCCTGGGTCAGGATCATGCGGTGAAAGGCGTCGCAGGGCACGCCGCCGTATTCCTCTGGAAAACCCAGTTGCAGCAGCCCGGCTTCTGCGGCGCGGCGGTACAGCGCGCGCGGAAAGCTGCCCGCCTCGTCCCACGCCTCGGCGTGGGGCGCGACCTCCTGTTCGAAAAAACGCCGCACGGTGGCGCGGAAGGTCTCGTGCTCGGCGCTGTAGTAGCGGGGGTTTGGGGGCAGAAGAATCACGATTTCTGTTCCAGAAATTCTGGCGCGCGATAGCGCGCAAAGCCGTCGAAAGGCCGCGAATTGCCGTGCGCGGGCAGCGGCATCCAGGTGTGGCGCGCGTTGGGCACGCCGCCATCGATGCGGATTACGCTGCCGGTGATGAATGCTGCTGCCTCCGACAGCAAAAATACCACGGCGGCGGAAACCTCGGCCTCGTTGCCCAACCGTTGCAGCGGCACCTTGCTGGCCAGGCCGCGGATCTTGGTCTTGAAGTCTTCCGGGTAAGTCTCGAAGCCGCTGGAGGCGATCCAGCCCGGCGCAACCGCGTTGACGCGCACGCCGGCCACCGCCCATTCGCAGGCCGCCGTTTCGGTGAACGAGAGCATGCCCATGCGCGCCGCGCCCGAATGACCCATGCCCGGCATCCCGTTCCACATGTCGGCCAGGATGTTGACGATGGCGCCGCCGTGCGCTTCCATCCACTGCGTGTAGCACTCGCGCGCGACCACGAAGCCGCCGTTCAGGTTGTTGCGCACCACCGCTTCCCAGCCCTTGAGGCTGATGTCGCGCAGCGGCGCGGGAAACTGGCCGCCGGCGTTGTTGAACAGTCCGTCGATGCGGCCGTGGGCGGCGAGCGCGTCGGTCACCATCGCGCGCACGCCGGCCTCGTCGCGGATGTCACAGGCGTGCAGCGAGATGGCGCCTTGCAGCGCCGGCTGCTCGGCCAGGATTTCGGCGCGCACCGTCTCCAGCTTGGCCGCGCCGCGACCCACGAGCGCCAGCCGCGCGCCCAGACTCGCCAGCTCATGCGCGGTGCAGCGGCCAATGCCGCTGCCGCCGCCGGTGATGAGCACGGTTTTACCGGCGAACAGGCCGGGGCGGAAAACGGAACGGTAGGTCATGTCAGCAGCTTTCTATCGCGCTCGCGCGCCACCCGCGACGCATGAAACGTAAGGAGACCAATGGCTGCGGAGCAAGCCATGCCAGGGCACCCGCGGATCTGGCTTTGCCAGGCCGCTGGGTGCGTCCCCCCTCAGGGGGGATGGCGCGTAAGCGCCTCAGGGGGGATTTCATTTCAAGACGGTTGCTTGTTCAAACCCAGTCGCTTGACAACTTCCATCTGGGACTCGCAGATGCGGCGCGCGTGGCGGTCGTAGCCGGCGCTGTCGAGGTAGGCGTTTTCCAGCTCCAGTTGTTCCATCAGCTTGACGGTGGACGCGGCGGCCAGGGCTTGCCTGAAAGCGTCGTGCAGTATCTTGACGATGCCCGGCTCCATCCCCTTGGGAGCGGAGATGCCAAAGGGGCCGGTGAAATCCATGTCAATTCCCACTTCGCGCAGCGTGGGCGCATCCGGCCAGCGCTTGGAGCGGGCGGCGGGCCAGCGCACCAGCCAGCGCGCCTTGCCGGAGTCGATAAAGGGGCTGATCGCGCTGGCGGTGATGCCCAGATCGATGTGGCCGCCGATCATCGCCGTGATGATTTCCGTCTCGCCCTTGTAAGGGACGTGGGTCAGTTCGATACCCGCTTTCTGGCAGATTTCCATCATCGTCAGGTGCATCGAGCCGTTGGTGCCGGTCGATCCATACGTGATCTTGCCGGGATTGCGCTTGGCGTCAGCGACCAGGTCGGACCATTGCTTCCAGGGCGCGTCGGCGCGCGTGGCCACGCCCAGCGGATAGCCCGCCAGCAGGATGATGTAGGTAAAGTCCTCCAGCGGGTCGTACTCCGTCTTCTGCAGGTACGGCTGTCGCAGCACCGCCTCGGGCGTGATCGACAGCGTGTAACCGTTGGCCGGCGCGTGCAGCATCGCGACGGCGCCCATCGTGCCGGCGGCGCCCAGTTTGTTTTCCACCACCACGGTCTGGCCCAGCGTCTTGCCCGCCAGATCGGCCAGCGCGCGCGCCAGGGAATCCGTCGCGCCGCCGGGTGAGAAGGGCACGTACAAAGTGATAGGCTTGCTCGGAAAGCCCGATGGCGGCGACTGTTGGGCGTGCGCCAGCAGGGTATGCAGGCCGGCATACGGGGCGGCCAGGCCAGCGGCGGCCAGCGTCAGCAGGCGGCGGCGATTCGCGACGGGATACGGGGTAGGCATGATTTGTCTCCTTGAGTGGTCTATTGAGGAATGCGTAAAGGCGGCGCGCCGTCAGCGCCCCATGTTCATCAACCCCATGTGGCGCGCGATGACCATCAGCATTACCTCGTCGGCGCCGCCGCCGATGGAGCCGAGCCGGTAATCGCGGTAAGCGCGCGAGACCGGGTTGTCCCAGGTGTAGCCCATGCCGCCTTGGAACTGCATGCACCATTCGACGATCTCGCGCGAGAGGCGGCCGGCCTTGAGCTTGGCCATCGAGGCCAGTTCGACCACGTCGCCGCCGCCAATGTAGGTCTGGGTGGCCAGATAGATCAGCCCGCGCAACGCTTCCAGTTCAGTCTTGAGTTCGGCCAGCTTGTACTGGATGTACTGGTTGTCCAGCAGCGGCTTGCCGAACGCCTGGCGCTTGCGCAGATAGTCGGCCGTTTCCTCGATCCACATGATCGACGCCAGCCGCCGCGCCGCGCCGTCCAGCCGTTCTTCCTGAAACTGCTTCATCTGGTAGATGAAGCCCATGCCCTCCTCGCCGATGCGGTGATGCACCGGCACGCGCACGTCGTCGAAGAATATCTGCGCGGTGTCGGAACTCCACATGCCGAACTTCTTGATCTTCTGCACCTCGACGCCGCGCGCGCGCTTGCCGTCTTGCTTGAGCGGCACGACGATGAGCGACTTGTTCTTGTGCGGCGAGCCGCCCTCGGAGGTGTTGCACAGCAGGCAGATCCAGTCGGCCTGCGTGCCGTTGGTGATCCACATCTTGGAGCCGTTGATGACGTAGTCGCCGCCGTCGCGTCGCGCGCGGGTTTTCAGCGAGGCCACGTCTGAACCCGCGCCTTGCTCGGACACGCCGATGGCGCACACCACGTCGCCGGCGATGGCGGGGGCGAGAAATTCGCGCTTGAGCTCGTCCGAGCCAAAGGCCGCCAGCGCCGGCGTCGCCATGTTTGACTGCACGCCAATGCCCATCGCCACGCCTTGCGCGCGGGCGTAGCCCATCGCCTCGGCGGCGGCCACGGCGTAGGAAAAATCCAGGTTCAAGCCGCCGTAAGCCTCGGGCTTGGTGATGCCCAGAAAGCCGAGCGTGCCCATTTTCTTGAACAACGCATGGGCCGGAAAAATTTCGGCGGCTTCCCACTCATCGACGAAGGGGTTGATTTCCGCATCGACGAAGCGGCGGATACTGTCCATCAGATCGCGGTGCTGGGCGGTGTAAATCATGGTGGTCTCCTGTATTTCGGGTCTTTTTGGGGGGGGCTAAAAACGCGCCACGCCGAATTGCACCGGACACGGTTGGCGCTGCTGCGCTTCGCGCGCGGTCGCCAGCACGAAGGCCAGCACGGCGCGCGTTTCACGCGGGTCGATCACGCCATCGTCCAGCAGGTGGCCGCTGGTGTAAAAAGCGCTGGCTTGGCGCTCGAAGTTATCCACGATTTCGCGCTTTTGCGCCGCCAGCTTGGCCTCGTCCACCGGCACGCCCCGGCGTTCGGCCTGCTGGCGCGCGACGATGTCCATCGTGGTGGCGGCCTGCTCGCCGCCCATCACGGCGGTACGCGCGTTCGGCCACGAAAAGCAAAAGCGCGGCCGAAAAGCCCGCCCGCACATGCCGTAATTGCCGGCGCCGAACGACGCGCCGCAATGAATCGTGATCTGCGCAACGCGCGAATTCGACAGCGCCTGAATCATCTTGCTGCCGTGCTTGATCATCCCGGCTTCTTCCGAGGCGCGGCCGACGATGAAACCGGTGGTGTTCTGCAGATAAACCAGCGGCGTGCCCGACTGGTTGCACAACTGAATGAACTGCGACGCCTTGGCCGCGCCCGCCGGGTCAATCGGCCCGTTGTTGCTGACGAAGCCGACCGCGTGTCCCTCAATGCGCCCGTGCCCGCACACCGTGGCGCCGCCGTAATCGGGCTTGAAGTCGAGCCAGGCCGAATCATCCACCACGCGGGCAATCACCTCGCGCATGTCGATGGGTTTTTTGTGCTCCAGCGTCATCACGCCGGCCAACTCATCCGCATCGAGGCGCGGCGGCTGAAAAGGCAACGGCTCGCCGCCGGCGCGCGGCCAGTCCAGGTTGTCCATCACCTCGCGCGCGATGGCGATGGCGTGCGCGTCGTCCTCAGCCACGTACTCGGCCAGACCGCTGATGGCGGCGTGCATGTCGGCGCCACCCAACTCCTCATCGGTGGCGATCTCGCCGGTGGCGGCCTTCAGCAGCGGCGGCCCGGCCAGAAAAGCCTTGGCGCGCCCGCGCACCATCACCACGTAATCCGACAGCCCCGGCATGTACGCCCCGCCCGCCGTCGACGACCCATGCACCACCGTCACCACCGGCAGCCCCGCCGCCGATAGCCGCGCCAAGTTGTAAAACATGCCGCCGCCTTGCACGAACTTCTCGACCCGGTACTTGCGCAGATTGGCGCCCGCCGACTCGACCAGGTGCACGAAGGGCAGCTTGTTTTCCAGCGCGATCTCCTGGCAGCGCCTGACTTTCTGGTTGCCCGACTCGGTGAACGCTCCGGCGTCGATGCCCGAATCGGTCGCCACCACCATGCAGCGCACCCCGCTGACGAAGCCGATGCCCGTGATCTGCGAGCCGCCGGGCACGCAGACGTGCGGATCGGGGTGGTCCATGCCGTAGCCCGCCAGCGTGGCCAGCGGTAGAAAAGGCCGCCCCGGATCAAGCAAGCGGCTCACGCGCTCGCGCGGCAGCAGCGCGCCACGTTTGGCAAAGCTGGCCGCGGCGCGCGCCGAGGCATCAGCGGCGCGCCGCTCCAGCGCGCGCAACTCGGCGACCAAGGCGAGCATGCCCGTCCGCTGCGTCTGAAAGGCTTCGGAGGCGGGATGAATGTGGGTCTGAAACACGGTCATGGCG
>JAITMV010000240.1 GCA_031277295.1 Burkholderiaceae bacterium
GCACCCAGCGGCCTGGCAAAGCCAGCTCCACGGGTGCCCTGGCGTGGCTTGCTCCGCAGCCTTGCGGCTCTTTACGTTTCATACGTCGCGGGTGGCGCGTGAGCGTCATGGGCAACTGAGATGAAACTGATATTGATCTCGCCGGTTTTTCTCTTTCCCCCTTTGGGAGAAGGCAGGGATGGGGGCCGGGGGCGCAAAAAAAGCAAACGTGGGGCGGGGTTCACCCCGCCAGTGCGCCGCGTCACGAAACCGGGGGATGGCGGGGTGAACCCCGCCCGACGCTTGCTTGTTCAAGCAATCGGTTCGAGAAAGCGCCGCTGGATTTCCGCCTTCGCGGGAATGACGGGGCGAGGCGGCGCGCTTGGTTTCATACGTCGCGGGTGGCGCGTGAGCGTCATGGAAAACTGATATGGCACGCGTGCAAGACATCCTCGCGCAGTTCCAGGCCAAGGGCGTGGAAACCTGCTTTCATGGCCGCCACCTCAGCCCGTTGATCTTGGCTGGTCTGAACGGCAACAATTGGGGCCTGAAGGACTACGAGGCGCGCGGCGGCTACGCGGCGCTGCGCAAGGTGCTGGGGCGCGACGGCGGCTTCGGCATGACGCCCGAGGAGGTGATCGCGGAGATGAAGGCTTCCGGTTTGCGCGGGCGCGGCGGCGCGGGCTTTCCGACCGGCCTGAAATGGAGCTTCATGCCGCGCAATTTTCCCGGCCAGAAGTACGTGGTGTGCAACTCGGACGAGGGCGAGCCGGGCACCTTCAAGGATCGCGACATCCTGATGTACAACCCGCACGCGGTGATCGAGGGCATGATAATCGGCGGCTACGCCATGGGCGCCAGCGTCGGCTACAACTACATTCACGGCGAAATTTTTCAGGTCTACGAACGCTTCGAGGCCGCCATCGAGCAGGCGCGCGCGGCTGGCTATCTTGGCCAGGCCGTCACGGACAGCGGGTTCGGTTTTGAGTTGCACGCCCATCATGGTTTTGGCGCGTATGTGTGCGGCGAGGAAACCGGGCTGCTGGAGTCGCTTGAAGGCAAAAAGGGCCAGCCGCGTTTCAAGCCGCCGTTTCCGGCCAGCTTCGGCCTGTACGGCAAGCCGACGACGATCAACAACACCGAAACCTTCGCTGCCGCGCCAGCGGTGATCCGCCTGGGCGCCCAGGCTTATCTGGAATTGGGCAAGCCCAATAACGGCGGCACCAAGATTTTTTCCATCCAGGGAGACGTCAAGCGGCCCGGCAATTACGAAATTCCGCTGGGCACGCCGTTTCCCAAACTGTTGGAGTTGGCCGGCGGTATGCGCGGGGGCCGGTCGCTGAAGGCGGTGATTCCGGGTGGCTCGTCCTCGCCGGTATTGCCGGCTGACATCATCATGCAATGCACCATGGACTACGACGCCATAGCCAAGGCCGGCTCGATGCTTGGCTCCGGCGCGGTGATCGTGATGGACGACTCGCGCGACATGGTGGAGGCGCTGCTGCGCTTGTCGTACTTCTATATGCACGAGTCCTGCGGCCAATGCACCCCCTGCCGGGAAGGCACCGGATGGATGTGGCGCATGGTCGACCGCATTCAGCGTGGCGAGGGGCGGGCGGGTGATCTGGCCACGCTTGATAGCGTGGCCGAGAACATCATGGGCCGAACCATCTGCGCGCTTGGCGACGCGGCGGCCATGCCGGTGCGCGCCATGCTCAAGCACTTCCGTCACGAGTTTGCGGCCAAGATTGAGGCGGCGCGTAAACAAGCGGCTTGAGCCGAAGCAGCCAATAAAAGCGGATTTGAGAGCCTTATGCTTGAAATCGAAATCAACGGCAACAAGGTCGAGGTGGCCGAAGGCAGTACGGTGATGCAAGCCGCCGAGAAGGCGGGTACGTTCATCCCGCATTTTTGCTATCACAAAAAGCTGTCCATCGCCGCCAACTGCCGCATGTGCCTGGTGGACGTGGAAAAAATGCCCAAACCGGTGCCTGCTTGCGCTACTCCGGTCACGCAGGGCATGGTTGTGCGCACCCAGGCCGATATGCGCGCGGAGCGCAATGCATCGGTCCATGCCGCGCAGGGCGTGATTGTGCGGACCCAAGCCAATAGGGCGTTGAAGGCGCAAAAAGCGGTGATGGAGTTTCTGCTCATCAATCACCCGCTTGACTGCCCGGTGTGTGACCAGGGCGGCGAATGCCTGTTGCAGGACCTGGCTGTCGGCTATGGCGGCGGCGCTTCGCGCTACCGGGAAGAAAAGCACGTGGTGCCGCCCAAGGAGGTGGGGCCGCTGATTTCCATGCAGGAGATGAGCCGCTGCATCCACTGCACCCGCTGCGTGCGCTTTGGACAGGAAATTGCCGGCGTCATGGAGTTGGGCATGTCCAACCGGGGCGAGCATTCCGAGATCGAGACTTTTGTTGGCGGCACGGTCGATTCTGAGTTGTCGGGCAACATGATCGACATCTGCCCGGTGGGCGCGTTGACCAGCAAGCCGTTTCGCTTTAGCGCGCGCACCTGGGAGCTGTCGCGCCGCAAGTCGATCAGTCCGCACGATTCGAGCGGCGCCAACCTGATCGTGCAGATCAAGAACGACCAGGTGGTGCGTGTCGTTCCGTTTGAGAACGAGGCGGTCAATGAGTGCTGGATCGCTGACCGTGATCGCTTTTCCTACGAAGCGCTGGGTAGCGCGGAACGCCTGGCCGCGCCCATGATAAAGCAGGGCGGGCAATGGTACGAGGTCGATTGGCAGACCGCGCTGGAGTATGTGGCTGGCGGCCTGCATCGGATCAAGGCCCAACGTGGCGCGCAGACCATCGGAGCGCTGGTGAGTCCGCATAGCACGGTGGAAGAGTTATATCTGGCCGGAGCGCTGATACGCGGACTCGATAGCCAGAACATTGACTATCGGTTACGCCATCAGGACTTCACACACCCGGAAGGCATCCGCTGGCTGGGGCTGCCCGTGGCCGCCTTGTCACATCTGAGCGGCGCGTTGATTGTTGGCTCCAATTTGCGCAAAGATCATCCTCTATTCGCACAGAGAATCCGGCAGGCCGCGCGCCGTGGCGCTGCTGTGGCGGTGGTTACTTCAAAAGCCTTGTTCAAGAGTCGTGACGCCTGGGCGATGCCAGTTCAGGCAGGCATGATCGGCGAGGCCGGGCAATGGGGCCAATTGTTGGCTGACGTGGCTGCCGCGATTGCCGCTGATATGGGCGTGGACGCGCCTGCCGCCGGGGAGGTCACGGCTGAAGCCCAGGCGGTTGCTGCGGCGCTGATGACAGGCGAGCGCCGCGCGATCTTGTTGGGCAACAGCGCCGCACATCATCCTGACGCTACCGGTCTGCTGGCGTTGGCGCAGTGGATCGGCGAGTACACCGGCGCCACAGTCGGCTATCTGACCGAGGCTGCCAACACCGTGGGCGCGCAATGCGTGCAGGCACTGCCGGAGCCGGGTGGTTTGAACGCCGGGCAAATGCTGGACGGCGGGCTGAAAGCGGCCTTGTTATTGAACTGCGAGCCTGGTCCGGACACCGCCGGACGCGCGCTGTACGGTTGCGACATGGTGGTTACCTTAAGCCCGTTCAAGACGAATCCAGATGTCAGTGATGTACTGCTGCCGATTGCGCCGTTTACTGAGACCTCGGGCACGTTCATCAATGCCGAGGGCCGGGTGCAGAGTTTTCATGCCGTCGTCAAACCGTTTGGCCAGGCCCGGCCGGCGTGGAAGGTATTGCGGGTGCTGGCCGACATGCTGGGCGTGGCGCAGGAGCCGTTCGAAAATTCGCAGCAAGTGCTGGCGCGGGTGTTTGGTTCGGCGCAAATAACCGAGGTGGCGCCCGAGTACCTGAGTAATCACACCACGGCGCCGGTCGCTCCAATGGCGGCTGACGCAGTGGTGGCTCCGGTTGGCATTTATCAGCTCGACGGCATCGTGCGCCGCGCGCCCGCGCTGCAAATGACGGCGGACGGCCGCGAAGGAGTCGCTCCATGATCGACGCGCTCTACAACTTCGGCCTGGGTCTGGGCAGCGCCTACTGGTGGACGGGCATCGTCTGGCCGGTGATCTGGGCGCTGGTCAAGATCGTGGTGGTGCTGGTGCCGCTGCTGGTGCTGGTGGCGTACCTGACGCTGTGGGAGCGCAAGCTGCTGGGCTACATGCAGGTGCGCCACGGCCCTAACCGGGTTGGCCCGTGGGGCATCTGGCAGCCGTTTGCCGACGCCTTCAAGCTGCTGACCAAGGAAATCATCCGCCCCACCGCCGCCAACAAGGCGTTGTTTTTCCTCGGGCCGGTGCTGGCGATCATGCCGGCGCTGGCGGCGTGGGTGGTGATTCCGTTCGGGCCGGAGGTGGCGATTGCCAACGTCAACGCCGGGTTGCTGCTGGTGATGGCCATCACCTCGATTGAGGTCTATGGCGTCATCATCGCCGGCTGGGCGGCCAACTCCAAGTATTCATTTTTAGGCGCGCTGCGGGCGTCGGCGCAGATGGTCAGCTACGAGATCGCGATGGGCTTTTGTTTCCTGGTCGTGCTGATGGTCTCCGGCAGCATGAACATGACCGACATCGTGATGGGCCAGTCGCGCGGGATGTTCGCTGGCTATGGCCTGGACTTCCTGTCATGGAACTGGCTGCCGCTGCTGCCAATCTTTTTCGTCTACATGATTTCCGGCGTGGCCGAAACCAATCGCCATCCGTTCGACGTGGTGGAAGGCGAGGCCGAAATCGTCGCCGGTCACATGGTCGAGTATTCGGGCATGGGCTTTGCCGTGTTTTTTCTGGCCGAATACGCCAGCATGTGGCTGGTCGCCATTTTGGCTGTGACGATGTTTCTGGGCGGCTGGCTGCCGCCGTTCGGATTTTTGTCGTTCATTCCAGGCTGGATCTGGTTGGGCGCCAAGACCTGCGTCATGGTGTCGATGTTCATCTGGATACGCGCCACTTTTCCGCGCTTTCGCTACGACCAGATCATGCGGCTGGGCTGGAAGATATTTATTCCCGTCACGCTGGTCTGGCTGCTGGTGGTGGGCTTTTGGATGATCAGTCCGTGGAACATCTGGAATTAAAAGACATGATTTCCGCAACGACCTCTCCTTTTTCAATCCGCGACTTCTTCAAGAGCTTCATGCTGGTGGAGTTGTTCAAGGGTATGGCCCTGACGGGGCGCTACGCGTTCAGCCGTAAGGTAACTATCCAGTACCCGGAGGAAAAAACCCCGTTGTCGCCGCGCTTTCGCGGCCTGCACGCGCTGCGCCGCTACGAAAACGGCGAAGAGCGCTGCATCGCCTGCAAGCTGTGCGAGGCGGTGTGCCCGGCGATGGCGATTTCTATCGAGGCCGGCGTGCGCGCCGACGGTTCGCGCCGCACCACGCGCTATGACATCGACCTGACCAAGTGCATCTTCTGCGGTTTCTGCGAGGAAAGCTGCCCGGTCGATTCAATCGTCGAAACCGACATCTTCGAGTACCACGGCGAAAAACGCGGCGACCTGTATTTCACCAAGGACATGCTGCTGGCCGTGGGCGACCGTTACGAAACGCAGATCGCCGCCGCCAAGGCGGCGGACGCTAAATACCGCTGAAGGGCGCGGATTACTTCTATTGCCATCATGGACGTCAAAACCGCCTTCTTCTACCTGTTTTCGCTCGTCATGCTGTTCGCGGCGTTTCGGGTGATTACCGCGCGCAATCCGGTGCATGCGGTGCTGTTTCTCATGCTTGCCTTTTCGCAGGCGGCTGGTATCTGGCTGCTGCTGAAAGCCGAGTTTCTGGCCATCACGTTGGTACTGGTGTATCTGGGCGCGGTGATGGTGCTGTTTTTGTTCGTCGTGATGATGCTGGACATCCACATCGACAGCCTGCGGCAAGGCTTTTGGCGGCACTTTCCGCTGGCGCTGGCCATCGGCGCCGTGATTTCGCTCGAAATGGCGATGGTGCTGTTCGGCGGTTTTCGTATCGACGAGGCGCCGGCCGGGCCCGAAATTGTGACCAACGATGCCGGTTTGGCGGTGCAGTTTTCCAATACCAAGGCGCTGGGCGAGTTGCTCTATACCGAGTACCTGTATCCGGTCGAGATCGCCGCCGTGATCTTGCTGGTGGCAATGATTACGGCCATCGCGCTGACGTTGCGCGAGCGCAAGGACCACAAGAGAATCGATCCATCCCGGCAAGTCGGGGTGCGGGCGCGCGAGCGCTTCGAGATGGTCAAGCTGGCGCCCACGCAGGCCGCGCCCGCGACCGAGGCCGTCCCTCCACCCGCCGCGCCCGCGCAGGAGCTTAAGCAATGACGTTGACACTGGCCCACTACCTGAGCTTGGGTGCGATCCTGTTCGCGCTTTCCGTGGTTGGCATCTTCCTCAACCGCAAGAACCTGATCGTGCTGCTGATGGCCATCGAACTGATGCTGCTGGCGATCAACCTGAACTTCGTCGCTTTTTCGCACTATCTGGGCGACATGCACGGGCAGGTGTTCGTGTTTTTCATTCTCACGGTGGCGGCGGCGGAGTCGGCCATTGGGCTGGCGATCCTGATGCTGCTGTTTCGCGTCAAGTCCAGCATCAACGTGGACGAACTTCATTCGCTGAAAGGGTAGTACCCTGGAAATGGCAGTTGACCGCTTGTGAACCTTATTAGAGTCTCATGAATATTGACTTCAGCAGCTTCGGCAATCTCCACCTCTTGGGTGAGAGCGCTACGCGCCCGTCAGTACCGCGCTCGCCGCGTCATGCGGCGTTGCTCGTCCTTGCGGGCATCAGCCCGCCGCGTCCTCGCGCCTTGCCTGACTTAGCCGTAACGGCACTGACAGGCGCGTTCAACCGCCATTTCCAGGGTAGGCCATGAGTCAGACTCTTTCCGCATCCATGCTGCTGGCGGTGCCGCTGGCGCCGCTGGCCGGTTCGCTGCTGGCGGGCATATTCGGTACCGCTTTCGGCGGCAAGCTGTTTGGCCGAGCGGTATCTCATTCGGCCACCATCCTGGGTGTGCTGATTGCCTTCGTCTTGTCGGCCATCGTGCTTAAAAGCGTGGCCGCCGATGGCGCGCGCTTCAATCAGACCATCTATGAGTGGATGACGGTCGGCGGGCTAAAAATGGAAGTCGGCTTTCTGATCGACAGCCTGAGCGCCACCATGATGTGCGTGGTGACCTTCGTGTCGCTGATGGTGCATGTCTACACCATCGGTTACATGGCCGATGACGAGGGCTACAACCGCTTTTTCTCGTACATCTCGCTGTTCACCTTCTCGATGCTGATGCTGGTGATGAGCAACAACTTTTTGCAGTTGTTCTTCGGCTGGGAGGCGGTGGGGCTGGTGTCATACCTGCTGATCGGTTTCTGGTTCACGCGCCCGACGGCAATCTTCGCCAATCTGAAGGCGTTCATGGTCAACCGGGTGGGGGACTTTGGCTTCATTCTCGGCATTGGCCTGATCGCCGCCTTTGCCGGCACGCTGAACTACGGCGAAACCTTTGCCAAGGCCGGTGAGTTGTCGGCGCTGCTGTTTCCCGGCACGCAGTGGCTGCTGGTCACGGTGATTTGCATCTGCCTCTTTATCGGCGCGATGGGCAAGTCGGCGCAGTTTCCGCTGCACGTCTGGCTGCCCGACTCGATGGAAGGCCCGACGCCGATTTCGGCCCTGATCCACGCCGCCACCATGGTGACGGCGGGCATTTTCATGGTGGCGCGCATGTCGCCGCTGTTCGAGCTGTCGGACGCGGCGCTGAATTTCATCCTGGTCATCGGCGGCATCACGGCGCTGTTCATGGGCTTTCTGGCCATCATCCAGAACGACATCAAGCGCGTGATTGCCTATTCCACGCTCTCACAACTTGGCTACATGACGGTGGCGTTGGGCGCGTCGGCTTACTCGGCGGCGATCTTCCACCTGATGACACATGCGTTTTTCAAGGCGCTGTTATTTTTGGCCGCCGGCTCGGTCATCATGGGCCTGCACCACAACCAGGACATCCGCTGGATGGGCAACGTGCGCAAATACATGCCCATTACCTGGATCACCTTCCTGATCGGCACGCTGGCGCTGATCGGCACGCCGTTTTTCGCTGGCTTTTATTCCAAGGACGTGATCATTGAGGCCGAACATGCCAGCACCCTGGGCGCGGCCGGCTTTGCCTACGTCGCCGTGTTGCTGGGTGTGTTCGTCACGGCGTTCTACTCGTTCAGGCTGTATTTTCTGGTGTTTCACGGCGAAGAGCGTTTCGACCAGAACCCGGACGCCCATCATGGCCACGGCCATGACGCCGAGCCACGCGAAAGTCCGTGGGTGGTGTGGGCGCCGTTGGCGCTGCTGGCGGTGCCGTCGGTGCTGATCGGCGCGATGACGCTGATGCCGATGCTGTTCGGCGATTTCTTCAAAGACGTGATCCAGGTCGATGTAACGCGCCACCCGGCGATGGCTACGCTGGCCAAGGAAATCCACGGGTGGTGGTCAATGGCGCTGCATGGCTTTTTGACGCTGCCGTTCTGGTTGGCTTTTGCAGGGGCGGCGCTGGCCTGGTACATGTACATGGTCAACCCGGCACTGCCGACCCGTATTCAGCGCATGTTCCAGCCAATCTACACCCTGCTTGACAACAAGTACTACATGGACTGGTTCAACGAGAACGTCATTGCGCGCGGCACCCGGTTGTTGGGCGCCGGCTTGTGGCAGGGCGGTGATCGCGCGCTGATCGACGGCGCGGTGGTTAACGGATCGTGGAAATTGGTGGGCGTGGTTGCGGGCGTGGTGCGCTGGTTGCAGTCCGGCTACCTGTATCACTATGCCCTGGTGATGATTTTGGGCGTGTTCGTGCTGATGACGTACTTCGTCTGGCTTAAACCCTAGTACTCCATTCCACCAAAACATTAACATGAAATCGCGTCTTTGTCCGCCATGCTGCGTTGCAAATGCTCGCAAAACCACTCGGTATTGC
>JAITMV010000273.1 GCA_031277295.1 Burkholderiaceae bacterium
GCGCCGACGCGGGCTTGTTGCGATAGATCGACGATTTCGCCCGTCTGCCCGGCGCGGGCGTCTTCGCCGAAGTCGAATTCGAGCTTGTAGTTGCCGCTTTCCTCGTCTTTGAGCAGCGCCAACTCGGCCACGAAGGGCCAGCCGGCCTTGCTGCGAAAACCCTCCAGCGGGCCGATGCGGCGTTGGCGCAGAAACTGCTCGGCCTCGTCGCTGGAGAAGGTGCGCCCGCCGGGCGTTTTGGTAAACGAAAAGCCGCAGCCTTCGCCGTCTTTGCCAGCCTTGCCGGTGCAGGCGTAGCGCCGGTAGTTTTCCCGCACCACGCCGCCGCAGTGCGGGCAGGGCGTGTGCAAGGTGGCGTAGTCGCCGGGGATGGTGTCGCGGTCGAATTCCTTGGCTTTTTTGACAATGCGCTCGGTCATGGCGGCGATTTCGCGCATGAAGGCGTCGCGGCTCAAATGGCCATGCTCCATTTGCGCCAGCTTGTATTCCCATTCGCCGGTCAGCTCGGGCTTGCTGAGTTCTTCAACTTGCAGGCCGCGCAGCAGGGTCATCAACTGGAACGCCTTGGCGGTGGGGATGAGTTCGCGGCCTTCGCGCAGCAGGTATTTTTCGGTCATCAACCCTTCCAGGATGGCGGCGCGCGTGGCGGGGGTGCCGAGGCCCTTTTCCTGCATGGCTTCGCGCAGTTCGTCGTCGTCGACCCATTTGCCGGCGCCTTCCATCGCGCCTAGCAGGGTGGCCTCGGTATAGCGCGCTGGCGGACGGGTGTGCAGCGCGCGGGCCTCGACCGATTGGTTATGCACGGTTTCGCCGGGGCGCACGGCGCTCAGGGTTTTGGCGTCGCCGTCTTTTTTGTCCATTTCGGCGTCGGCTTCCTTGCCGTAGATGGCCAGCCAGCCGGGTTTGAGCAGTACCTTGCCGCTGCTTTGGAAGTTGTGATCGCCGACAGTGGTGATGCGCGTCGTGACCAGATACTCGGCGCTGGGATAAAACACCGCCATGAAGCGGCGCGCCACCAGGTCGTACAGCTTGCGTTCGGCCTCCGACAGCGCGCCCGGTTCTTGCAGTGTGGGAATGATGGCAAAGTGATCCGATACCTTGGCGTTGTCGAAGATGCGCCGGGACGGGCGCACGTAGCCTTCGGCCAGCGCCTTGCGCGCGTGGGGGGCCAGGTGGCCCTGAGCGCCGCCCTCCAGCATCTGGAAGGTTTTTTTCGCCACGCTTAAGTAGTCTTCGGGCAGGTAGCGCGCGTCGGTGCGCGGGTAGGTCAGCGCCTTGTGGCGTTCGTACAGCGATTGCGCCAGCGACAGCGTGGTCTTGGCGGAATAGCCGAATTTGCTGTTGGCCTCGCGTTGCAGGCTGGTCAAATCGAACAGCAGCGGCGCGGCCTGGGTGCTGGGCTTGGACTCTTCGCGCACGCGGCCGGGCTGGCCGCGCACGGCGGCGGCAATCGCTTGCGCGTCAGCTTCGTTCCACAGGCGCTCGGCGCGCCGTTCGGCGTCTTCGGGATCTTTCTTCCACGCCGGGTCGAACCATCTGCCGGGGTATGTGCCGGCCTCGGCGGCGAATACGGCGTGCACCTCCCAGTAGGCGCGCGACACGTGCTTGCGGATCTGCTCCTCGCGCTCGACCACGATGGCCAGCGTGGGCGTTTGCACGCGGCCGACGGTGGTTAAAAAGAAGCCGCCGTCGCGCGAGTTGAAGGCGGTCATGGCGCGCGTGCCGTTGATGCCCACCAGCCAGTCGGCCTCGCTGCGGCTGCGCGCGGCGTCGGCCAGGCCGCGCATCTGGGCGTCGTCGCGCAGGCGCTCGAAGCCTTCGCGAATGGCCTGCGGCGTCATGCTTTGCAGCCACAGCCGCTGGATCGGCTTGCCCAATGGCTTGGCGCCGCCTGCGTACTGTTCGATCAGGCGGAAGATCAACTCGCCCTCGCGCCCGGCGTCGCAGGCGTTGATGAGCGCGCCTACGTCTTTGCGCCGGGCCTGTTTGACCACGGCGCTCAAGCGCGTCTTGGTCTTGTCCACCGGCCTCAGATCGAAATGCGGCGGAATCACCGGCAGATGGGCAAAGCTCCACTTGCCGCGCTTGACCTCGTACTGTTCGGGCGCTTTTATTTCGACCAGATGGCCGATGGCGCTGGTGACGACGTAGCGGTCGTTTTCGAAGTGGTCGTCCTGCTTGTCGAATTTGCCCGCCACGGATGTGAGGGCGCGCACAATGTCTTGCGCGACCGAGGGCTTTTCTGCGATGACGAGGGTCTTCATGGCGGCTCTTTAAAATCAGGGGTCTTACGCGCACGCACGTGCGCGCACACGCATGAATCGACCATAGCAAATTTTTCGCCGTGACCCGCAAATCCTCTCACCGCCGCATTCAGGTGCGCCGCTCCGGCGTGCATGGCAAGGGCGTGTTCGCGCTGGTGGACATTCCCAAGGGCGAGCGCATCATCGAATACGTCGGCGAAATCATTTCCTGGGACGAAGCCCAGCGCCGCCACCCGCACGACCCCGACAACCCGAACCACACCTTTTACTTTCACATCGACGAGGACCGCGTGATCGACGCCCTGTACGGCGGCAACGTCTCGCGCTGGATCAACCACAGTTGCGCTCCCAACTGCGAGGCCGATGAAGACGAGGGCCGCATTTTCATCAAGTCGCGGCGCAAGATCAAGGCTGGCGAAGAACTGAACTACGACTACGGCCTGGTGATCGACGAGCCGCTTACGCCCGAGTTGAAGGCCGACTACCCCTGCTGGTGCGGCAGCCGCAAGTGCCGCGGCACGCTGCTGTCGTCCGATCTGGACAGCGCGGAAAGCGAAAAATGACAGCTCTGCGGCTCTAAGAGGTTCAACCGCGAGCGCGCCCCTTTATGTCGTCTTCTGAAACCGTCCTCCGCTGGCCGCTGCAAGAGTTGACCGCCGCGCTTGCGCCGTACTGGCCCGAGGCGCAAGTCGAAGTGCTGACAGAAACCGACTCCACCAACAGCGAACTGATGCGCCGCGCCCGCGCTGGCCGCACCGCGCCGGTGCTGCTGATAGCCGAGACGCAGACCGCCGGGCGCGGCCGTCTGGGACGCCACTGGCAAAGCGGCAATGGCAAGGCCGGCAGCGCGCTGATCTGCTCGCTGGGCCTGCCGCTGGCGCCGCGCGATCTCTCGGGCTTGTCGCTGGCCGTCGGGCTGGCGCTGGCGCAGGCGCTGCACCCGGACATTGCATTGAAATGGCCCAACGACCTGTGGTGGCAAGGCCGTAAGCTGGCCGGCATTCTGCTCGAGACCGTCGGCGCTGGCGCGCCCGCCCGCGCACAGGCGGCGCGCTACGTGGTGATCGGCTTTGGAATCAATATCGCGCCGCTGGCCGCAGCCGGCTTTGCCACTGCGCCGACCTGGTTGCAGGCGCTGCTGCCGGGCATCGACGCGCCTGCCGCGCTGCGGCGCGTCGCCGGCCCGCTGGCGCGGGCTTTGCGGGCCTTCGAGCACACCGGCTTCGCGCCGCTGGCGGCATACTTCAACGCCCGCGACGCACTGGCCGGGCAGCCGGTGCAACTCTCGGATGGCACGCAGGGCGTGGCGCTCGGTGTTGATCCCAGTGGAATGCTGCGGGTGCGCACGCCGATGGGTCTGCGCGAAATCGCCAGCGCCGAAGTCAGCGTGCGCCCGTTGTCGCTACAGGAGCAAGTCACATGATCGGTCGTTGGGTGATAGCGCTAGTTGCCGCCAATCTGGTTTGGGCGATCTGGTCACTGGGCTGGCTGCAATTCGTCGGCTTGGGGCCTCAGCAGCAGACCGAACCGGAGCGGCTACAACGCCAGTTGCGCCCCGAGTCCGTGAGCATCCGGACGCCGCAAGACGCCGCCGCCCATGACGGCCCGCTCAAGCCGCCAATGGCGCCCCTTCAGCAAGCTGCCGTATCTGCTGTATCTGCCGCATCCACCGAACGGCTCGCTTTGCCTTCCCGGCAAGCCGCATCGCCCGCACAACCAGTCGCCTCGCTGGCCCGGCAAGCCGCGTCACCCGCACAACCAGCCGCCTCGCTGGCCCGGCAGGCCGCGTCGCCCGCGCAACCAGCCGCCTTGCTGGCCCGGCAGGCCGCGTCACCCGCACAACCAGCCGCTTCGCTGGCCCGGCAAGCCGCGTCACCCGCACAGCAAGCCGCTACACCCGCTAGTGCGGCGGCAGTGGCGGCAGTGGCCCGAGCGACGCTGGCCAGCGTCGCCGCAGCAGCCTCAGGCGTTTGCCTGCAAGCCGGTCCGTTCGACGGCAAACAGATCGATGCGGTGCGCGGCGCCGCCGCCGCTCTGCCCGGCGGCAGTTGGCGCATCGACTCTGTGATTTTGCCCGGTCGCTGGATGATTTACATGGGCCGGTTTGCCAGCGCCGACGCCATGCGCGCCAAACAAGACGAGTTGCGCGGTCTGGGCATCAAAGCCGGGCGCCCCGGCGCGGCCTGGGAGCCGGGGCTGTCGCTTGGGCGTTACTTCAGCGAGGAATCGGCTCAGCGCGGATTGGCCGACCTGGGCCGCAAAGGCGTGCGCACCGCGCGCGTAGTACCAGAGCGCCCCGAAGCCATGGCTTATCTGCTGCGCCTGTTCGCCGCCGACCCCACGCTGTTTCAGCAGGCGCGCGGCCTGCGGGAAGCGCTAGGAGACAAGGAATTGCACGAATGCAAATGAGAAATGCGTAGAGTTGGGTTCACCCCGCCCCACGCTTGCCGGATAGTTGCCGTGCCGCTTTGCCTTCGGCTATCCTTGTAACCGTCGCAACCACCGCACGTCCTGCAACCACTTCCGTGGCTGACCCACACCCGTCCCGTTCCAGCGAGCACACCGCAAAGCGTCAGGACAAACGCAGCCTGTTGCAAAAGCTGCTCGAATTCATCAATCCCGGCCCCGATTCGACTGACGAGCTGATCGAGACTCTGGCCGAAGCCGAGGACCGCGCGCTAATCAACACCGAAAGCCGCGTGATGCTCGAAGGCGTGCTGCATCTGGCCGACATGACGGCAGGCGACGCGATGGTGGCCGCGCCGCGCATGGACTTGCTGGACATCGACGCGCCCTACGACGCCATCTTGCGCCAGGTGATCGCCACCGCGCATTCTCGTTTTCCGGTTTATCAGGGCGAGCGCGAAAACATCATCGGCATCTTGCTGGCCAAGGACTTGCTCAAGCTGCAACGGGCGCCGGAATTGAATTTGCGCACCTTGCTGCGCCCAGTGGTGTACGTGCCCGAGAGCAAGGGGCTGAATGATCTGCTGCGGGCGTTTCGCGTCAACCGTAACCATCTGGCCATCGTGGTCGATGAGTTCGGACGCACCGCCGGCCTGATTACCATCGAGGACGTGCTGGAGCAGATCGTCGGCGAGATTGAAGACGAGTTCGACGACGTCGGCGACGCTGGCGATGCCGGCGACATCTTCGCCTTGGCCGATCACACCTGGCGCGTGGCCGGCGATACGCCCGTCGAGCGCGTCAACGAAGCGTTTGACGTGCATCTGGGGGCCGATCCGGACAGCGACCTGGCCGTCGAGTTCGACACCATTGGTGGCCTGATCGCACACGAAATGGGTCATGTACCCAAGCGCGGTGAAACTTTCAGCTTAGGCGGGCTGGACTTTCGCGTGCTGCACGCCAAGGGCGGCGCGGTGCGCTGGTTCAAGGTCTCGCCCACGTCCACATCCGCGGGCCCTTGAATGCGCCTCACCCACTGGCTGGCCCGGCCCGCCGCGTCTTTGCTTGCGGGCGTGGCACAAGCCGCTTGCATTGCCGATCCGTTCAGCGGTCAGCCGCGCTGGTGGCTGCAAGTGCTCAGCCTGGCGGTGTTGGCGTGGCTGCTGGCGCACCATGCACAGCGCCTGAGAGCCTGTGAAAAAACCCGCCACGCCCGCTCATGGCGCGGCGGTTTTGGAATCGGCTGGCTATTTGGCCTGGGCTGGCTGGCGGGCACATTCTGGTGGCTGTTCATTTCCCTGCACACCTACGGCGGGCTGCCCGCGCCGCTGGCGGTTGCCGCCGTACTGGCGCTGGCGGGTTTTCTGGCGCTGTATTACGGACTGGCGGGGGCGGTTTTCGTGGCGCTGGCATTGCGAGTGCGCCAGCCGATGCCGTGCGCCTTCGGTTTTGCCGCACTGTGGACGCTGGCCGAGTTGCTGCGCGGCACGCTGTTGACCGGCTTTCCGTGGGGCGCGTCGGGCTATGCGCACGTCGATGGGCCGCTGGCTTTTTTGGCGCGCTACGTCGGCGTGTATGGGCTGGGCTTTGTCGCGGCGGCGCTGGCGGGGCTGCTGGCGCTGTCGTCGCACATCGACTGGCGCGGGCCGCGCGTGCTGGCGGCGGCGGTCGTGGTGGCGCTGGCCGGCGCCGGGTTGTGGGGCTGGCGCTGGCATGACCTCAATGACGGCGCTACCCTGTTGCCGGCGACCGCGGTCGCCCTGCTGCAAGGCAATATTCCGCAGGACGAGAAGTTCATCCCCGGCACCGGCATCGCTGAATCGCTGTCTTGGTACGGCGAGCAGTTGCATACGGTTGACGCGCCGCTGGTGGTGGCGCCCGAAACCGCGCTGCCAGTGCTGCTGGAGGAGTTGCCTGAAGGCTACTGGCAGGCGCTGCTGGAGCGCTACGCGCGCTCAGAATCTGTGAATGAATTAGGCCGGGCGGCGCTGCTGGGCGTACCGCTGGGCGATCCGCAACGGGGCTATACCAATTCAGTGCTTGGGCTGACTGGCAACCAGGCCGCGCCGTACCGCTATGACAAGCATCATCTGGTGCCGTTCGGCGAGTTTGTGCCGCCGCTGTTCAAATGGTTCGTGCGCATGATGAACATTCCGCTGGGCGACTTCATGCGCGGCCCGCTCAGACAACCCTCGTTTGCCTGGCAGAGCCAACGGCTGGCGCCCAACATCTGCTATGAGGACTTGTTCGGTGAAGAACTGGCGGCCCGCTTTGTCGACCCCGCCGGCGCGCCGACCGCCTTCGTCAACGTCGGCAACATCGCCTGGTTTGGCGACACGGTGGCGATTGACCAGCACCTGCACATCAGCCGTATGCGCGCGCTGGAGTTCGAGCGCCCGATGCTGCGCGCCACCAATACCGGCGCCACCGCCATCATCGACCACCGCGGCCAGGTCACGCACTTGCTGCCGCGCCTGACGCGCGCCGTGCTGACGGGCAGCTTTCAAGGCCGTACCCACACCACGCCTTACGCCCGCTGGGCGGCAGTGTGGGGATTGTGGCCACTGGCCGCCGCGTGCGCGCTGCTGGTGGCCACGCTGGGGCTGGCCCGGCGCAAGCATCCTGCCGTTTAGCGTTTGGCGCGGGCTGTTAGCGGCCAAGCGCCAGCAACGAAAGAGGTATTTACGCCAAACGCCAAACGCCAACGTCCGCCGCCTCATGCACAATCCGCGCTCATGGCCGAGTCTTTTTCTCACGATCAACTCATCGCCTCCGCGGAGGGGCGCCTGTTTGGGCCTGACGCGGGCCGCTTGCCGTTGCCGCCGATGCTGATGTTCGACCGCATCACGCACATCGACAGCGACGGCGGCGCGCACGGCCTTGGCCGTATCGAGGCCGAACTGGACGTTCAACCTGGGTTGTGGTTCTTCGACTGTCACTTTCGGGGCGATCCAGTCATGCCCGGCTGCCTGGGGCTGGACGCGATGTGGCAGTTGATCGGTTTTTACCTGACCTGGCTGCGCCTGCCTGGGCGCGGGCGCGCTTTAGGCGCGGGCGAGGTCAAGTTCACCGGTGAAGTCGGCCCCGGCGTAAAGCTGGTACGCTATGAAATCGACATCGCCCGCCTAATCAAGCGCAAGCTCAAAATGGCCATCGGCAACGCGCGCCTGCTGGCCGACGGCAAGGAAATTTTCATTGCCAAGGACTTGCGCGTGGGCCTGTTCATGCGCGGGGAGGATGAGCCATCATGAAACGCCGCGTGGTTATCACGGGAGCCGGCATTGTCTCGTGCATCGGCAACGATCTGGCCAGCGTGGAGCAGGCGTTGCGCGCGGGCGCGAGCGGCATCCGCGCCATGCCGCAGTTTGGCGAAATGGGTCTGCGCAGCCAAGTGGCGGGACAGCCCCAGATTGATTTGCCCGCACGCATCGACCGCAAGCAACTACGCTTCATGGGCGACGCGGCGGCTTACGCGCACGTGGCGCTGGAGCAGGCCATCGCGCAAGCGGGCTTGACACGGGCCGAAATCTCGCATCCGCGTACCGGCCTCATCATGGGCTCCGGCGGCGGTTCGCCAGCCGGCCAGATCGAGGCGGTCGATACGTTGCGCGGCAAGGGCGTGCGGCGTATCGGGCCGTACCAGGTCACGCGCTGCATGGGCAGCACCGTTTCAGCCTGCTTGTCCACGTATCTGGGCATCAAGGGCGTCAACTACAGCATTACCTCGGCCTGCTCGACCTCGGCGCACTGCATCGGCGCAGCGGCGCAGCAAATCGCCTGGGGTATGCAAGACGTGGTGTTCGCGGGCGGCGGCGAAGAGCTATCCTGGGGCTTTGCCATGCTGTTCGACGCCATGGGCGCGCTGTCGGCCAAGCGCAACGACCAGCCTGAAAAGGCTTCGCGGCCTTACGACATCGACCGCGACGGCTTCGTCATCGCTGGCGGCGGCGGCGCGCTGGTGCTGGAGGCGCTGGAACATGCGCAGGCGCGCGGCGCGCGTATCCTGGGCGAACTGGTGGGCTTTGGCGCCACCAGTGACGGCGTGGACATGGTGGCCCCCTCGGGCGACGGCGCGGCAGCTTGTATGCGCCAGGCCATCGAAGGCATCGACGGCCCGATTGACTACATCAACACCCACGGCACCTCCACCCCCGTGGGCGACGGGCCGGAACTGCAAGCATTGCGCGCGGTGTTCGGCCAGCGGGTGCCGCCGTTCTCATCAACCAAATCGCTGACCGGCCACTCCCAAGGCGCCACCGGCGTACAAGAGGCAATCTACTGCCTGTTGATGCTGCAAGGCGGCTTCATCGCCGGCTCGATCAACGTCGAAACGCCCGACCCGGCGGTGGGTGATCTACCCTTAGTCACCGCCAGCCGCGACGCGCCGCTCAAACAGGTGTTGTCCAACAGCTTCGGCTTTGGCGGCACCAACGCCTGCCTGGTGCTGCGGCGCTGGGATGCCTGAAACGCAAGCGCTCCATTGCGCTCCCATAGCGCCCCCCCAACGTCATGCTCACCTTTCAGCAAATCATCCTCACACTCCAGCAGTATTGGGCCGACCGAGGCTGCGCGCGGCGGAGGGCGCGTGGTGACGCGTTCGTCTGAAAAGAAGACCGGCAGCGTTGTCCCGATCCCGTCGCAAGACAACCTGCTCGCCACGGTTTCCGGCTTGATCGAGGAGGCCCGCCGCGCCTTGGCGCGTCAAGTCAACGGGACCACGGTGTTCTTGTTCTGGCGCATCGGGCAACGGATCAACGGCGAAATCCTGAACAACCAACGCGCGGGGTACGGCCAGAAGATTGTGGCGTCACTGGCGACACAATTGAGCGCCAGCTACGGGCGCAGCTTCGAGGCGCGAAATCTGCGCCGCATGATGCAGTTCGCCGAGCAGTTCCCGGATTTCTCAATTGTGTCGGCACTGCCGACACAATTGAGCTGGTCACACATCACCGAGGTGCTGCCGCTCAAAACGCCGGACGCTCGCCTTTTCTATCTGGGTGAAGCAAGCGCCCGTCAGCTTGGCACGCGCGGGTTGCGCCAGTTGATCGCGCGCAAGGCGTTCGAACGCAAGGAAATCGCCAATGCGCAACTGACGGCGGTTTCCGCCATTCCGTCCGATACCTTCAAGGACCCCTACTTGCTGGACATGCTGGGGCTGCATGACGGCTATCTGGAGGCTGATCTCGAAGCGGCCATCTTGCGCGAATTGGAACGCTTCATTCTGGAACTGGGCGGGGGCTTTGCCTTTGTCGAGCGCCAAAAGCGCATGATTATCGATGGTGAAGATTTTTATCTCGACCTGCTTTTTTTCCATCGCAGGCTGAAACGGCTGGTGGCCGTGGAGTTGAAGATCGGCAAGTTTGAGGCGCGGCATAGAACGTGTTCACGATCTCGGCGTGAGGTGCGCGGGATGCGGATTGGGATGGGCTGCAAGGCGCAATCCGCAGCCAATGGCCTGTGTCATTGGCAAGGATTGCAACGCCGCAGACCGCCCAAGCCCGCGCCCGCACGCCCGCGCCGGGATCGTGAACACGTTCTAAAGGCCAGATGGAGCTTTACCTCAGCTGGCTCAACCGCCACGAGCGCCAGGCAGGCGAAAACGCGCCCATTGGCCTGATTCTCTGCGCCGAAAAGAGCCACGAGCAGATTGAGTTGCTGCAACTGGAGCAGGACAACATCATGGTGGCCGAATACTGGACGGTGTTTCCCGAGCGCCCCGTGTTCGAGCGCAAGATTCACGCCCTGCTGATGAGCGCGCGCGAGCAGATGGTCCGGCGCAAGGCGTTGCTACCGGGCAAAAAAAAGACAGCCGCCGAGTAGCGCTGGCGCGCATCCACCCGGGCGAACCCACCCCGTAAAATCGCCCGTTTTGCCGCCCCCGGCGCGCCGTCATGCTCACCTTTCAGCAAATCATCCTCACACTCCAGCAGTATTGGGCCGACCGAGGCTGCGCGCTGTTGCAGCCTTATGACATGGAAGTCGGCGCGGGCACCTCGCACACGGCGACGTTTTTGCGCGCCATTGGGCCCGAGCCGTGGCAGGCCGCCTACGTACAACCCAGCCGCCGCCCGAAGGACGGGCGCTATGGCGAAAACCCGAACCGCTTGCAGCATTACTACCAGTATCAGGTGGTGCTCAAACCGGCGCCGGAGAACATCATCGATTTGTATCTCGGGTCATTGCGGGCGCTTGGGTTCGATCTGAAAAAAAACGACATCCGCTTCGTCGAAGACGATTGGGAAAACCCCACGCTCGGCGCCTGGGGCCTGGGCTGGGAGGTCTGGCTCAACGGCATGGAGGTGACGCAGTTCACCTATTTCCAGCAAGTCGGCGGCATCGACTGCCG
>JAITMV010000048.1 GCA_031277295.1 Burkholderiaceae bacterium
GGCCATCTCCTGCACGCGGTCGAGCAGTTGTACGACCAGGCTGTCCAGCGGCTGAAAGCCCTGCTTCAGGCGCGAGGTTTCCTCGGCGATCTGAAAAATCTTGGTTTCAGCGGCGTCCAGAATGGCCGCCGCCGATTCACCCTTGGGGTTGGTGGCGGCGGTGGCGATTTCTTCGCTGGCCGAGATCAGCCGCCGCAGCACCGCCTTTTCGCGCACGATTTCGGCGTAGCGCCGGGCGTTGGCGGCGCTGGGGATGTACTGCGCCAGCGAGTTGAGGTAGGCCAGTCCGCCGGCGTCTTCGTCTTCGCCGCGGCTTTTCAGGCGGTCGAACACGGTCACCACGTCGGCCGGACGGCTCGCGTCCAGCAATTCGCGGATGGCGCTGAAGATCAGCCGGTGCCGATGGGCGTACAAGTCCTCCGGGCGCAGCAGGTCGGCCACGCGCTCCCACACCGCGTTGTCCAGCAACAAGCCGCCCAGCACGGCCTGCTCGGCTTCGGCGGACTGCGGCGGCAGGCGCAGGTAGACGACATTGGCGTCGGGCGGAACACGGTCATCGGTAACGTGAAGATCAAAATCGGTGCTGGACATGGGGGGAACATCGGAAACGCGAAACGCTCAATCCTACGCCGCGCCGCGCCACTTGTCATTGCACAAGCCTGTGTAAAAGCTGTGGGATATAGGTGAACAGCGCCATTCAGATGGGCGCCCGTGCTGCAAGCACAAAAAAACCGCGTCGCAAGGACACTGCCTGCGCGCGGTTTCTGAGATGAGCTTCGGCTAAGTCAAGCGGTTTCGCCGTAAACCGCCACCGTGATTTCTGCCACCACGTCGGTGTGCAGCGCCACTTCGACGGTGGTGTCGCCAACGGTCTTGATAGGGCCACTGGGCAGGCGAACTTGCGACTTGTGTACCTCGAAGCCCTGTCTTTTCAGTTCATCAGCGATGTCGTGGTTGGTCACGGAGCCAAACAGACGGCCATCGACGCCGGCTTTCTGCGTCAGCTTGACGGACTGGCCACTCAGTTTTTCACTCAGGACCTGCGCAGCGGCCAGTTTGTCGGCAGCTTGCTGTTCCAACTCGGCGCGGCGAGCTTCGAACTCGGCTTTGGCCGCTTCGGTGGCGCGGCGCGCGCGCCCTGAGGGGATGAGGTAGTTGCGGGCATAGCCGTCCTTGACCTTGACGATTTGGCCCAGGCTGCCCAGGTTGAGGACTTTGTCCAGAAGAATAACTTGCATGATGTGTTGCCTCCCAACCTTTCAGACGCGGTGTTGGTCGGTGTACGGCAGCAGCGCCAGAAAGCGCGCGCGCTTGATGGCGGTGTTGAGCTGGCGCTGGTAGATGGCGCGCGTGCCGGTCAGTCGCGCCGGCACGATCTTGCCGTTTTCGCCGACGAAGTCGCGCAAGGTATCGATGTCCTTGTAGTCGATCTCTTCCACCCCCGCCACCGTGAAGCGGCAAAAACGCTTGCGCTTGAACAGCAGCGACTGGCTGCTGCGCTTAGGACGCTTGTCCTTGTTGAACTTTTTGAACGTGGCCATTTATGAGCCTCCTTGAAACTGATCTTGCAAAAAAAAATCCTGAATATGGAACACCACCGATCTGGCGCCGCGCGAACTGGCTAAAAATCCGCTGAAGCAACCTTCAGAACCTACTGCCTGCCGGCTTAAGCGCTCGGCTATCGCGCCCAGCGCCACCGCCTTCAGCGCCGCCTTTACCTGGCGTTGCTGGCCCGCTTCTTCCATCTGCGATTGGTGCTCAAGCCGCAAATCGAGCGCCGGCAAACCGGCGGGGGTATGGCGTGGCGCGCCCATCTCGACGATGCGGGCCGCCAGGCGAAGCTGGTTCATCAGTGAGCGGTGGCCGCCTCCACCTGCTGGGCCTTGCGTGCCTCCTCGCGTTCGACGGTTTTCATCATCGCCGACGGGGCGGTTTCGGCCTTTTTCCTGTGCACCGCCAAGTGGCGCAGCACGGCATCGTTGAACCGGAAGGCATGTTCCAACTCACCCATCACGCTGGCATCGGCCTCGATGTTCAGACATAGGTAATGCGCCTTGGTCAGCTTGTGGATGGGGTAGGCCAGTTGACGGCGGCCCCAGTCCTCCTCGCGATGCACTTTACCGCCGCCGGCGGCAATCATGCCCTTGTAGCGCTCCAGCATGGCCGGAACCTGTTCGCTTTGATCCGGGTGGATCAGCACAATGATTTCATAGTGACGCATGGACGCTCCTTATGGATAAAAATGGCTCTTGGGCAGCCCAAAAGCAAAAGCCGCCTCCGGCGTCAAATCGGAGTGCGGCAAGGAAACTGTTGATTGTAGCCGAATCACGCCTGGCGAGAAGGCGTGGGATTGGGATGGGAGCACAGCCTTTGCCTTGAAAACGCCGCTTGGCCCCACCCCTACGCTCCCCCAAAGGGGGGAGGGAGAAATACCGGCAGCCACGCTTGGCAAACACATCAGTTGAATCGCACCCATGACCCAAGCAGGCACCTCGAACCAAGGCGCCAACCTTGGTCAGAGGTGAGCTTCAGGCCGCGGGAAATTGCCTTCAACCTACTTCAGTCTGGCCAGACGCTCACGACCGGCCTGCGCGGCCTCGGACTGCGGGTAGGTCTTCAGCAGCGATTCAAGTGTGGCGCGCGCCGCACGGGTGTCTTTCAGCTCAATCTGGCAGTTCGCAATCGACAGCATGGCCTCGGGTGCGCGCTGATGGGTGGGCGCAGCCGTCAGTAGCGCGCGGAAATTGGTGACGGCATCTTTGTACTCGCGCGTCGCGTACTGAGCATTGCCAAGCCAGAACAGCGCCGACGGCGCCAGCGTGCTGCGCGGGTTGCGTTTGATGAAGTTGGTAAACCCCGCCTGCGCGCCTTTGAAGTCGCCAGCACGGAACACCGCCAACGCGGCATCGTATTCCTGCTGCTCGCCACCGCTGGCGGCGGCCACATCGGATGGCTCCGCGGTGGTGGTGGCGTCGCCAGCCGCCGCGGGCGCCCCCGCTTCCAGCTTGCGCAGCCGTTCGTCCAGGCTTTGCGGGCCGGTCAGTTGTTGGCGCAACTCGGCGGCGTCGCGCATCAGTTGCTCTTGCTGGCCGCGCGAGTTGGCCAGTTCAGCGCGCAGCGTTTCGATCTGCTGTTGCAACTCCAGCATACTGCGGCGCATCTGCGTGTTTTCATCCACCAACCGGTTTTGCGCCGTCACTGCCTGATCGAAACGCTGACGCAAGTCGAGGATGGCCTCGCGCGCTCTATCATCGCCAAATAACTGCGCCTGCGCGAGCGGCGCGGCCAACAGCACCGCCGCGGCCAACGCGCAGGCTCTGAGCGTAGCCTTGATCATGCGCGGCTCTGATTAACGATACCGCAGCTCGACCCGGCGGTTTTGCGCCCAGGCATCCTCGTCGTGGCCGGGATCGGCGGGGTTTTCCTCGCCAAAGCTGACTGCTTCCAACTGCTTGTCGCTGGCGCCTACCAGCGTCAGAGCACGACGCACGGCCTCGGCGCGCTTTTGGCCCAGCGCCAGGTTGTATTCGCGGCTGCCGCGCTCATCGGCATGGCCTTCCAGCGATACGCTGCGGTTGGGGTTTTCTTGCAAATAGCGCGCGTGCTGTTCGATCACGCTCTGGTACTCAGGCTTGATGACATAGCTGTCGAAATCGAACAGGATCACGCGCCCCACACCCTGCGGCCCAAGATTCGGGTCGTCCTGGGTCTGCGTAACGACAACCGGCTCCACTACCTGCGCGGACTTGGCCTCTCTGGCGGCGCACGCCGCACAGGTCGCCGGATTCGCCTGAGCTGCCTCAAGCGGCGGATCAACCCTGGCACGGGAACTGCACCCGGCCAGCACCACGGCCAATGCGGCCACCATCAGATAACGCTTCATCATGTCTTACCTCTTTCAGTTGGTATCAATCAAACAAAAAATCCGGCCAGCCTTTCGGCCAGCCAGTCCCGACAATCACCGCCGAAACGGCCCCCACGACGGCTCGCGGATGTCGCCGCCTTGAACGGTCAAGCGTGTCTTGACTTTGCCGTCCAAGGTGGTCGTCATCAGCACATCACGGCCACCCTGACGGGTAGCATAGACGATCAGCCGACCGTTGGGCGCGAAGCTAGGGCTTTCGTCGTCGTTGGTGTCGGTGATCGAAGTTAAATTGCCAGTGGCCAACTCCATCACTTGGAGCTTGAACCCCTGGGGTCGCGAAATATAAGACAGCAAACGGCCGTCCGGGCTGAGCGCCGGTGACACGCTGTAGTTGCCGTTGAAAGTCACGCGCTGGGGATTGCCGCCACCAGCGGGCATGCGATAAACCTGGGGCGCTCCGCCGCGATCACTGACAAAATAGATGGAACTGCCGTCGGGCGAAAAAACGGGCTCGGTATCGATGCTCTGCGATTGCGTCAACCGGTGCGGCTCACCGCCGCTCGCGCTGATCATGTACACCTGCGAGAAACGGTCGCGCGTCAGCGTTACCGCCAGGCTACGGCCATCCGGCGCCCAGGCCGGCGCGCTGTTGGATCCCTTGAAGTTGGCCAGCATACGCCGCCGCCCAGTGGACACGTCATGTACGTAGACAACCGGCTTGCGCGACTCGAACGATACATAGGCCAGTTGGGTGCCGCTGGGCGACCAGGCGGGCGAGATTATCGACTCGGGACTGGTTAGCGCCGGTTGCGCGTTCTCGCCGTCGGCGTCAGCCACCCATAGCCTGAAACGGCGGCCAACCTTGGTGACGTAAGCCAACCGGGTGGAGAACGCGCCTGGCTGACCGGTCAGCTTCTCGTGGATGTAATCCGCGATCTTGTGCGCCGCCAGCCGCAGATCGGCTTGCGGCACAACATAGCCCAGACCGCCCAGATCTTGGTCGCGCACCACGTCCCACAACCGAAAGCGCACGTCCCAACTGCCGTCCGCCTGCCGGGTTACGCTGCCGCCAGCCAACGCGTCGGCCAAACGTTGGCGCCACACTTGCATGTCAGGGCGCGTGGTCTCGTCAAGCGCCTGACCGTCGGCGTTGACGGCGCGGAACTGGCCGCTGCGCTCCAAGTCGGCACGAATGATGGCGCTGATTTTCTGCGGCGAGCCGCCCTCGCCGCGAAACGGCGCCAGCGCAACGGGCAATTGCGTCAGGCCGACGCCGGACACTTCAACGCGAAATTGGGCCAAGGCCGGCAGCGAAGAAACCGCGGCCAACGAGCCTAACAAGGCACGGCGAACCGGATGAGGAGGGGACATCGAATCAGCAGATAGCAAAGTCATATATAAAAAAATTGGCGGGCTAATCTTCGGGACAACCAATCCATATTTGTGCTAATGGTAGCAAGCTTGCGCGCCAAAACGGTTTCAAAATGTATATTGTGCCGCGCACGGGAGCTGAAGGTCGCCGCTGTTCGTAGAATCTCGGTCTTTAGGAACCCCTGAACAAGTCTGCACATATTCACCGGGGTCATGTCTTTGTGCCCCGTGCCCGAGGAAAGTCATCCATATTATGGTCAAGTTCACTTCGTACTTGGCAAAAACGCTCGACACCCGTTGCATCCCAGCAGCCAAACGCCTGGGCGCGCCGCTGCCGGGCGCACCGGGCGTCGCCACGATGAAATGTGCGGGCTAGCCGATGCCCGCACCCGCCACTGCCTGCCTTGCCCCCAACGCCGTCCAGCGACCGCTGCTTGCGCGGCTGCGGCGGCTGTGGACATATTTCAACACCTGGCGACTGGGCTGGGCCGTCGCCGTTGTCGGCACGCTGATCAGCGCGCTATCCGAGGCGTCGGTGCCCGCCTTGCTGAAGCCGTTGCTGGACGATGGCTTTACCGCAGGGCGGCTGCCGATCTGGAGCGTGCCGTTGGCCATCGCCGGGTTGTTCGCGCTGCGCGGGTTGGCGCACTTTAGTAGCCAGTACGCGTTGGCGCGTATCGCCAACGATGGCATGGTCAAGTTGCGGCGCGAGTTGTTCGAGCGTCTGCTGGCCGCCGATTTGTCGCTGTTCACGCGCCAATCGGCCAGCCAATTGGCCAACACCATCGTCTATGAGGTACAGACTGGCTGTAGCTTGCTAGTGAGCGCCTTGCTCAATCTCGGGCGTGATAGTTTTACCGTGCTGGCGCTGCTGGCGTACCTGCTGATTCTGAATTGGCCGCTGACGCTGATCGTGTTCGCGCTGGTGCCAATCGTTAGCGTAATCATCAAAACTACCTCACGCCGGTTATACCGCTACACGCGCCAGAGCCAAGACCGCACCGACGCACTGGCGTATGTGGTGGAAGAAAACGTGCTGGCGCATCGCATCGTGCGGCTGCACGGCGCGCAAGACCAGCAGGCGCGGCGCTTTGCCGAGCTCAGCCGCCGACTGCGCGGCGTGTCGATCAAGGCCGCCAGCGCCGCCGCCGCCGCCATGCCGCTGGCTCAGATGGCGGCAGCGGTAACGCTGGCGACCGTGATCGGCATCGCGTTGTATCAAAGTCAAAACGGCAGCCGCGGCGGCATCACGGTCGGCGGTTTCGTGTCCTTCATCAGCGCCATGCTGATGCTGGTGCAGCCGCTGCGCCGACTGACCGACGTGGTCGGCCCGATCACGCGCGGCTTGACCGCGCTGGAGCGCGGGTTGGACCTGATGGCCAACGTGCAGCCTGAAGCCAACAGCGCCGGCGCCGGCGTGTCCAAGCCGCACGCACGCGGCGAGATCGAACTGCGCGAGGTCAGTGTCGCCTACGCTACCACTGACCAAAACGGCAATTCCGCACCCGCCCTTGATTGCCTCAGCTTGCGCGTGCGGGCGGGTGAAACCGTGGCCTTAGTCGGCCCCTCGGGGGCGGGTAAAACCACGCTGATCAACTTGCTGCCGCGTTTCGTGCAACCCAACGCCGGTTCGGTGCTGCTCGATGGCCGCGACGTGACCGACTGGCCTTTGCCTGAGCTGCGCGCGCAGATGGCGCTGGTCAGCCAGGACGTCGTGATGTTCAATGACTCAGTGGCCGCCAACGTCGCGCTCGGCGCGCCCGCCATCGACCGCGAGCGCGTGCAGCAATGCCTGCAAGACGCCCACTTGGCCGACCACGTCGCTACGCTGCCACAGGGCATCGACACCGCACTGGGCCACAACGCGGCGCAGTTATCGGGCGGCCAGCGCCAGCGCCTGGCAATCGCCCGCGCGCTGTACAAGAATGCCCCCGTATTGCTGCTGGATGAGGCGACCTCAGCGCTGGACAGCGAGAGCGAGCGCCTGGTGCAACAGGCCATTGCCCGCGTCATGGCCGGCCGCACCACGCTGGTGATCGCGCACCGCCTGTCTACCATCGAACATGCCGACCGTATCGCCGTCATGGAGCGCGGGCGCATCGTCGAGCAGGGCACGCATGCCGCACTGCTGGCCCAAGGCGGCTTGTACGCCCGTCTGCACAGCGCCGCCGGACGCGGCGCTTCAAGTTCGTAAACCCGCCCCATCGGAGAAACCCATGTCGAAGAAAAGAGTCGCCGTCGTCGGCTACGGCAACATCGGCCAATACGCCGTGCAGGCCGCCCTGGCCAGCCCCGATTTCGAGTTGGCCGGCGTGGTCCGCCGCAACGCTGGCGTGCCCAAGCCGCGCGAGCTGGCCGACGTTGCCGTCGCGGATGACATCGCCGCGCTCGGCAAGGTCGACGCTGCCTTGTTATGCACGCCCACCCGCAGCGTGCCCGAGCACGCCAGGAAATACCTGTCACTGGGCATCAATACCGTGGACAGCTACGACATCCACAGCTCGTTTTTGCAACTGCGCAAGGAGCTGATGCCGGTGGCGACGCAACACAACGCCGTTGCCGTGATTTCGGCGGGCTGGGACCCAGGCAGCGATTCGGTCATCCGCACCTTGTTCGAAGCCTGCGCGCCCAAGGGACTGACTTACACCAACTTCGGCCCCGGCATGAGCATGGGCCATAGCGTCGCGGCCAAGGCCATCGACGGCGTCGCCGATGCGTTGTCGATGACCATTCCGCTAGGCACCGGCATCCACCGGCGGGTTGTCTATGTGCGGCTTGCCGCTGGCGCGACTGTCGATGAGGTGAGCAAACGGATCAAGGCCGACGACTATTTCAGCCACGATGAAACGCACGTCATCGCTGTGCCCGATATTGACGCCGTCACCGACGTCGGCCACGGCGTCAACCTGGTGAGAAAAGGCGCCTCGGGCCAGACCGGTAACCAGTGGTTCGAGTTCAACATGAAGATCAACAACCCGGCGCTGACCTCGCAGATCATGCTGGCCTGCGCGCGCGCCACGTTCAAGCAAAGGCCGGGCGTTTACACGATGCCGGAGATTCCGATGATCGATTTGCTGCACGGGGATAGGGAAAATTTGTTGGCGCGCCTGGTTTGAGGCGCCGCCTTGACCCCCACGGTTCACAACAACACAATGTCATACCGATCCGGCCCGATGCCGGATTCGGGTTGCAGGCTGATGGGTTTGCCGATCATGTCGGACAGGCTGGCCAGATGCGCGCTTTCCTCGTCGAGCAGCGTGTCGATCACGGCAGGGGCGGCGACGATGCGGAATTCGCGTGGGTTGAATTGGCGCGCTTCGCGCAGGATTTCGCGCAGGATGTCGTAGGCCACGGTGCGCGCGGTGCGCACGCGCCCGGCGCCCTGGCATTGCTCGCACGGCTCGCACAGGCGCTGGGCCAACGATTCACGGGTGCGCTTGCGTGTCATTTCGACCAGGCCCAAGGACGAGAAGGCGCCGACGTGGGTTTTGACGCGGTCACGTGCCAGTTGTTTGTGCAATTCGGCCAGCACTGCTTGCTGATGCTCGGGCAGCATCATGTCGATAAAGTCGATGATGACGATGCCGCCCAGATTGCGAAGGCGCAGTTGGCGAGCGATGGCTTGCGCGGCTTCAAGGTTGGTTTTGAAGACGGTGTCGTCGAAGTTGCGCGCGCCGACGAAGCCGCCGGTGTTGACGTCGATGGTGGCAAGCGCCTCGGTCTGGTCGATGATGAGGTAGCCGCCGGATTTCAGCTCAACGCGGCGACCAAGCGCCTTGGCGATTTCTTCGTCCACTGAGTACAGGTCGAAAATGGGCCGCTCGCCCTTGTAGTGCTGCAAGCGCGCGGCGGCCGCGGGCATGTAATCGCGCCCGAAGGCCATCAGGGCGTGGAACTGCTCGGTCGAGTCGATGCGGATGGCGTTGGTGTGCTCGCCCACCATGTCGCGCAGTACGCGCTGTAGCAGGTTGAGGTCCTGGTGCAACAGGCTGGCGGGGGGTTGCCGCGCGGCGGCTTCGCGGATGCGCGTCCAGGTCTTGCGCAGGTAGGCTATGTCTTCGGTCAGTTCGGCATCGCCCGCGTCCTCGGCATTGGTGCGCAGTATGTAGCCACCGGTTTTGCCGTCGCCGGCGGCCGCGCTTGCCAGCGCTCGCACGCGCTGGCGCAGGGCGTCGCGCTGAAGAAGAGGAATTTTCTGCGACACACCGATGTGATCGTCTTGCGGCAAGAACACCAGCATGCGTCCGGCAATGCTGATTTGCGTGGATAGCCGCGCGCCCTTGGCGCCGATGGGGTCCTTGATGACCTGCACCATCAGGGTTTGGCCGTCGAACACCTGTTTTTCTATCGGGCGCGGCGGCACGCCATTGCGGTTGGCAGGCGGGGTTTCGCCTTCGGGCGACGGCGGCTGCCACAGATCGGCGACGTGCAAAAAGGCGGCGCGCTCCAGCCCGATGTCGAT
This sequence comes from Burkholderiaceae bacterium, assembly GCA_031277295.1. Lineage (GTDB taxonomy): Bacteria > Pseudomonadota > Gammaproteobacteria > Burkholderiales > Burkholderiaceae_C > Ottowia. The sequence goes on from JAITMV010000048.1 coordinate 9,699, forward strand.
GAAGGCCGACTGCATCCCCGGCAGCACGCGCGCCACTTTGCCCAGGTAGATGTTGCCGACGCGCCCGCGCTCCAGCGTGCGTTCGAGATGCACTTCTTGCGCCGCGCCGTTTTCGACCACGGCAACGCGCGTTTCTTGCGGCGAGTAGTTGATGAGGATGTCTTGCTGCATGTTCGTGGTGCGTTTGGCGTTGAGCGTAATACCGTTTCGCGCCCAAGCATGACGCAATGACTTTGCCAGTCATGGCCGCCCAAGCGCGCCATCGATGTGTAGCGAAGTCATGTCGTCATTTTTGCCGTATCAACGCCCACCCGGCGCAGCAGCAACGCGGTTTCGTGCAGCGGCAATCCCATGATGCCGCTGTAGCTGCCGCTGATGTGGGCGATGAAGGCCGCCGCGCGACCTTGCACGGCGTAACCGCCAGCCTTGCCTTGCCATTCACCGCTGTCAATGTAGGCTGCCACGTCGACGCGGCTCAAAACGGCAAAGCGCACGCGCGATGCGGACAGCGTGACGTGTGTCGCGCCTTGTTCGCCTTTCACGCCTTGCGCCCCTTGTACCGCCACCGCCGTCAACACGCGGTGATCGCGGCCCGAGAGCGCGCGCAACATGGCGGCGGCGTGGCGGGCATCGCGCGGTTTGCCCAGGATTTGCGCGCCCAGCGCCACCGTGGTATCGGCGCACAGCAGCGGCGCGGGCGGCAGTCCCTGATCGCGAATGCGCTGCGCGGCAGCGGCCAGCTTCAGCAAGGTGACGCGCCGCACGTAGCGCACCGGCGGCTCGCCGGGACGCTCGGCTTCCAGCGCCTCCAGCGCCCTGCCCTCCTCGCCGCTTTGCGGCGTGAGCGCACGAAACGGCACGCCGATCTGTTGCAGCAGTTGCGCGCGGCGCGGGCTTTGGGAGGCGAGGTAGATGAAGGTGAAGGGCACGTTCGGCGCCTGAACGCTTGGGTTCAAATTATCCTAGAAACCGTAGTTGGACGCGCCCGAGCTGAGTCGTCATCGGGCGGGCTGGCTAGGCGCAAGGACGCCGCTTCAGCTACTGCCCGCAAGGACGAGCTTGCGCCACCAGCGCGCCAGAAGCCCCAAGTTTTGGCGGCCTGATCGGGTGCGTAGCGCGCTCGCCCAAAAGGTTAAGGGGAGCTAAAGCCCAAAAGTCAACACTGGCGCGGCTTTTCCGAAGATGGCAAGCGGTCAACTGCGGTTTCTAGTGTCCTGAGTTAGAAGGTCGTGAACAAAAAATCTGCCGAAATCAGTGCCAGGCAAGGCGCAAACCGCAGCAATACTGCATGGTATTGCGAGGATTTGCTTGCGCCGCATGGCGCTGATTCTCGGTAGATTTTGTTT
>JAITMV010000111.1 GCA_031277295.1 Burkholderiaceae bacterium
CTGTTTGGGCACGAGGTCGATCCGCACGACCTGGCGACGCGGCGGCGCGTGGGCTATATGTCGCAGGCGTTTTCGCTCTACGGCGAGTTGACGGTGCGGCAGAACCTGGTGCTGCACGCACGGCTGTTCCACGTGCCGGCGGCGCAAATCGACGAGCGCGTGCGCGAAATGTCCGAACGCTTCGAGCTGACGCAAGTGCAGGGCGAGTTGCCCGAGGCGCTACCGCTGGGGATGCGCCAGCGGCTGTCGCTGGCGGTGGCGATGGTGCACAAGCCCGAGTTGCTGATCCTGGACGAACCGACCTCCGGCGTCGATCCCGTCGCGCGCGATGCGTTCTGGCGGCTGCTGGTGGCGCTGTCGCGGCGCGACCGGGTAACCATCTTCATCTCCACCCACTTCATGAACGAGGCCGAGCGCTGCGACCGCATGTCGATGATGCACGCGGGCCAGGTGCTCGACAGCGACACACCCGCGCGGCTGATGGCCAAGCGGGGGGCGGGGACGCTGGAGGAGGCGTTTATTGGGTATCTGGTTGAGGCGGAGGGCGATAGCGGCGATGGCAAGAGTGCGATTCAAAGTGACGCCCCCGGCGAATGGGCCGCCGGTATCTCTCCCTTCCCCTCTGGATCGTCTCCTGCGCACATCTTTTCCCATCGTCATTCCCGCCTGCGCGGGAATGACGATGGAAAGGGTCGAGGCGAAAACAACGTACAGAACCGTCGCCCCCTGCCTTTCTCCTTGCAACGCCTGTTGAGCTACATGTGGCGCGAGGCGCTGGAGTTGCGGCGCGACCCGGTGCGCGCGACCATGGCGCTGGGAGGTTCGCTCATTTTGTTGCTGGTCATGGGCTTTGGCATCAGCACCGACGTGAACGATCTGCGCTACGCCGTGCTCGACCGCGATCAAAGCACGCTTAGCCAGAGCTACCAGTTGGACATGTCCGGCTCGCCTTATTTCATCGAGCAGGCGCCGCTGGCCGACTACGCCGAAATCGACCGCCGTATGCGCAGCGGCGAGTTGGCGCTGGCGCTGGAAATCCCGCCCGGCTTTGGCCGCGACGTGCTGCGCGGGCGGCCGGTGGCCATCGGCGCGTGGTTTGACGGCGCCATGCCGCAGCGCGCCGAAACCGTGCAGGGCTATTTGCAAGGGATGCACCAGCACTGGCTGGCCGATCAGGCGCGCAGGCGTGGCGGTGGTGGCGGCGGCGGTACGGCGCAAGCGCAGGTGTCGGTGGAAAGCCGCTTTCGCTACAACCCCGACGTGGCCAGCCTGCCAGCGATGGTGCCCGCGGTCATCCCGCTGCTGCTGCTGATGTTCCCGGCCATGCTGACGGCGCTGGCGGTGGTGCGCGAAAAAGAGATGGGCTCCATCATCAACCTGTACGTCACGCCCGTCACCCGCACCGAATTTTTGCTGGGCAAGCAACTGCCCTACGTTGGCCTGGCGATGCTGAATTTTCTGCTGATGGCGCTGATGGCCGTCACTCTGTTCGGCGTGCCCATCAAGGGCAGCTTTACCGTGCTGGCGCTGGCGGCGCTGGCCTACTGCTTTGCCGCCACCGGCATGGGGCTGCTGGCCTCGGCGGTGACCAAAAGCCAGATCGCGGCGCTGTTCTTCGCCTTGGTCGGCACACTGATGCCGGCCACGCAGTTCGGCGGCATGATCGACCCCGTGTCTTCGCTACAAGGCGCGGGCCGCGTCATCGGCCAGATGTACCCGGCCAGCCACATGTTCACCATCAGCCGCGGGGTGTTCAACAAGGCGCTGGGTTTTCACGACCTGGCCGGCGAACTCTGGCCGCTGGCGCTGGCGGTGCCGGTGATCGTGGGGCTGGCGATTGCGTTGTTGAAGAAGCAGGAGAAATGACAAATGGCAAATGACCGCGCCCAACGTTTTGCCGTTGCTTTTCTGTTCGCGTGACGCTAAATTACGAACCCGTTATCCTAGGATTATGACCACCCGGACTCTCGATCGCGCCACGGAGCAAGCAGTCCGCCGTTTCTCCGCCTTGATCGCCAATCGCTACGACATGGCCGAGGCCATTGTTTACGGTAGCCGCGCGCGTGGCACGCACCGCCCGGATAGCGACGCCGACGTGGCGGTGCTTTTACGTGGTCAACAGCGGCGTTTGCTGCCAGCCAAACTGGACATGGCGGATGTCGCCTTCGATGTCTTGCTGGAAACCGGCGTCCTCATTTCGCCGTTGCCGATCTGGATGGATGAGTGGAAGCATCCGGAGAACCACCCGAACCCCGCCTTGCTGCGCCATATCGATCGGGAAGGGATTCGGCTGTGAGAGATCGGCAATTGATGCCAGAGGCTTTGATGGCGAAGGCCGACACGGCTTATTCATCGGCCCGTGCATTGCTCAGACTCGGTGATGTGGATGGCGTGGCCAACCGGGCGTACTATGCCATGTTCGATGCCGCGCGCGCCGCTTTGTTGGCGTCTGGCGCGTCGGTTGAACTGGATATCGGACGCACGCATAGCGGTTTGATCGGTGCTTTTGGCAACCATCTGGTCAAAAACGGCCCGGTGCCGAAAGAGGTTGGACGCTGCTTGAACCGGGCACACGAAATCCGGCTGCTGGCCGATTACACCGGCAATTCTGTCGAACTTGCCGACATCAAGGAGATGCTCGAGCAGGCCGCATCCTTCGTCGCCTTCATGCGCGCCAAATTCATGCCTGACGAAACCCAGTGAGCTTCGTGAATTGGCGGCACGACCCCAACGAACCTCACCCCCCTTGCCGTTGAGCGTCCAGCGTGGACCAGTTAACCACGGTGCGGTAGCGACCCAAGGGGAATTCACGCTCAACGCCAAACGTTTGCATGAACCAGACACTCGAAAACATCTTCCGTCTCGGCATCAAAGAGCTGTGGAGCCTGTGGCGCGATCCGGTCATGCTGGTGCTGATCGTGTTCACCTTCACCGTTTCAATTTACACAGCGGCCACGGCCATGCCCGAAACGCTGCAAAACGCGCCGCTGGCCATCGTGGATGAGGATCAGTCGCCGCTGTCGGGCCGCATCGTCTCGGCCTTCTACCCGCCCTCGTTCAGTCCACCGGTCATGATCGCCAACAACCAGGTTGATCCGGGCCTGGACGCCGGTATCTACACCTTCGTGCTGGTCATCCCGCCGCGCTTTCAGCAAGACGTGCTGGCCGGGCGCGGCGCGCAGGTTCAGCTCAACACCGACGCCACGCGCATGACGCAGGCCTTTCTCGGCAGCGGCTACATCCAGCAGATCGTGATGGGCGAGATCACCGAATTCGTCAACCGCCAGCGCCGAGACAGCACGCCCGTGGTCGATCTGGCCGTGCGCGCGCGTTTCAACCCGACGCTGGACAAATCCTGGTTCGGTAGCCTGTCGCAGATCATCAACCAGATCACCATGCTGTCCATCATTCTGACTGGCGCGGCGCTGATCCGCGAGCGCGAGCACGGCACCATCGAACATTTGCTGGTAATGCCCGTCACGCCGTTGGAGATCATGCTGGCCAAGGTCTGGTCGATGGGGCTGGTGGTGCTGGTGGCTTCGGCGCTGTCGCTCAAATTCGTCGTGCAAGGGCTGCTGCACGTGCCCATCGCTGGTTCGCTGCCGCTGTTTCTGAGCGGCGCGGCGCTGCTGCTGTTTGCCACCACTTCAATGGGCATCTTCATGGCCACCGTCGCGCGCTCCATGCCGCAGTTCGGCATGCTGGTGGTGCTGGTGCTGCTGCCGTTGCAAATGCTCTCCGGCGGCAGCACGCCGCGCGAGAGCATGCCCACGGTGGTGCAAAACGTCATGCTGGCCGCCCCCACCACCCATTTCGTCGAACTCGGCCAAGCCATTTTGTTTCGCGGCGCGGGTATCGATGTGGTCTGGAAACAGTTGCTCTGGCTGCTGGTGATCGGCGCGGCATTTTTTCTGTTCTCGCTGCGGCGTTGGCGCAAAACCATTACCCAGTTGGCTTAGAACGTGTTTACGATCTCGGCGCGAGGCGTGCCCGGATGCGACATTGGGATGGGCTGCAAGGCGTGATTCGCCGCCAATGGCTTGTGTCATTGGCACAAGGATTGCAGCGCCGCAGCGCTTCCTAAGCCCGCGCCCGCACGCTCGCGCCGGGATCGTGAACACGTCTAACCTCACTTGTCCTGACTCAGCGTCTGCGTCGCATCACGGGCGGCGGCGCGGGCGCGGGCGTCAAGGTCGAGCAAAGCTTCGAGCGCGTCGGGCGCGTCGGGCCGCACGGCATCCAGGGTAGCACGGTTGACTTGGTGAATCTGGTCGAAGCGGATGCGACGCTCCAAAAACGCCTGCACCGCCACTTCGTTGGCCGCATTTAGCACGGCGCAACTGCCAGCAGGCGCGCGCAACGCTTCCCAGGCCAGCGCCAGACCGGGGTAACGGGCGCGGTGGGCGGCGCTGTTGATCGGCTCGAAGCTCAAGTCTTGCAGGGCGCTGAAGTCCAGCCGCGCCGCACCTGATTCGATGCGCTCAGGCCACGCCAGACCGTAGGCGATGGGCACCCGCATGTCGGGCGTGCCCAGTTGGGCGACCACCGAAGCGTCGCGGTACTGCACCATCGAATGGATCACGCTCTGCGGGTGGATCACCACGTCCAACTGCTCGGGCGCGAGGCCGAACAGATAGCGTGCCTCGATTACCTCCAGCGCCTTGTTCATCATGGTCGCGGAATCGACCGAAATCTTGCGGCCCATGATCCAGTTGGGATGCGCGCATGCCTGCTCGGGCGTCACCTGGCACAGCGTCTCGGGCGCGCGCTGGCGGAACGGGCCGCCGGAAGCGGTGAGGATGATCTTGTCAACGCGCGCGCTCCAGGTCGATGGGTCTTCGGGCAGCGACTGGAAGATCGCCGAATGCTCGCTGTCGATTGGCAACAGCGTCGCGCCGCCCGCGCGCACGGCGCGTAGAAACACCTCGCCGCCGACCACCAGCGCCTCTTTATTGGCCAGCAGCAGCCGCTTGCCGGCGCGCGCGGCGGCGATGCAGGGCCTTAGCCCGGCAGCGCCGACGATGGCGGCCATGACGATGTCCACGCCGCCGTCGCCAGCGATGTCTTCAATCGCCGTGGGTGCGTGGTGGACTTGCGTGGGTAGTTTTTTTTCTTTCAGCCTTTGGGCCAACTCACGGGCATGCCTCGCACTGGCCATCACCGCCATGCGTGGGCGAAAACGTTCGCACTGCGTCAGCATCGAATCGACCTGGGTATTGGCGGTAAGTGCCACCACCTCGAAACGCTCGGGATGGCGCGCGGCCACGTCTAGCGTGTTGGAGCCAATGGAACCGGTCGAACCAAGCACGGCCAGCCGCAGCTTGGGCGAGGTCATGCGAGCCGTTCCTCAGCGCGGCCCCTTATCCAAGGCGGCGAGGGAGAAAAACCGATACCATCTGCTTTCACTTCACCTCCTGCCCAATGCTTACCAGCAGCAACGCCAGCGGCAGCGTCGGCAGCAAGGCATCAATGCGATCCAGCACACCGCCATGACCGGGCAGCAAACGGCTGGAATCCTTGACCCCGGCGGCGCGCTTGACCAGCGATTCGGTCAAATCGCCCACCACGCTCATCGCCGTCAGCAGCGCCAGTGCGCCAGCGAACCAAGCGACGCCGCGTTGCCAGAAGATGGTGTATAGGCTGGGCGACAACTGCCAGGCGCGATCCATCCAAGTCCAGGCCGCCGCCGTCAGCAGCACGCCGAGGAAACCACCTGCCGCACCTTCCCAGCTTTTGCCGGGGCTGATGGAAGGCGCGAGCTTGCGCCCGCCGCTTAGCTTGCCGCCCAGTGCGCGACCGACAAAATAGGCCGCGATGTCCGCCGCCCAGACCAGCGCCAACGCCGAAAGCAGAAAGTTGACGCCTCGCAGACGCGCCTGCACCAGCGCATATCCCGCTACCAGCAGTGCCAGCGGAACGCTGATTTGACGCAGCCATTGAGGCAGATCGGGCCAGCGCGCCGGGCCGTGCCGCAATAGCCAGGCGCCGCCCGCAACCCACGAAAGACTGGCGGCGCCCCAAAGCGGCACCAGCCACGCGGCTGCTTGCGGCAAGCCATCCGGCCAGCGCGCCTGCCAAAACAAACCGTTTGGACTGAGGATCGCCCACGTCATGGCCGCGCCGAAACCCATCCAGAGTTTTCGCCGATCATTGACCAGCCGCGACCACTCCCAGAGCGCGGCAAC
>JAITMV010000118.1 GCA_031277295.1 Burkholderiaceae bacterium
GGCTCCAGAACTCGTCCGTCACGACCCATGATTGAACTCGCTTGACCACGATATTTGCTCCGACGTCGCGCATTCTGCGACTCGAAAGCAGAGTTTATCTAATTACGGATAAGTTCTAAGCAATAGATCAATGAGGCCGTGTACCAGGCACGCAGCACCAAGTGGTCGAGAGCCGACCCCGCAAATTTGAACACATTGCAAAACGCAACGGCAGCTTACCCTCCAGCGAACACAGTTTTCGCCGGATTTGCTGTCGGCGACTCCAAGTTCGACAAGTTCCCAGTGTCCTGCGCCAGCGATCCGCAGGCGCGTTTTGGCGGCACGAGCGGACATGGCCGATTCGTCCACACCCCCGCAGTTACCCAAGCAAAACAGTCAACAATACAAGTCCGCGCATCGCGCATACAAGACAAAATGCATCATCGAGTATTAAATATGTACAGTGTTTCATGGAACATTAACGAATGTAAGCGCGCACCATATAATCGCGGCTTGCTGCTCTTGCAAAAACGTATCAAAACTGTAAAAAAACGTTTCACAATTCCGCGCAGTCATCGCCTTACTGTTTCGGGAACGCCAAACATGAGTTTCCCCACCACCGCTCCAAGCCATGTCACTTAAAACGAAAACTCATAACATATTGATTTTAAAAGAAAAATTTGCTCTGCTCTGATACTCCGCCAATATTAACCATGACATGATCCAAATCGATTGTTAGCCACTATATTAGTGACATATTTCGATAGACGGTATATTTTTTCAGACAAACGGCGCTTTTGGAAATTTTCCACAAACAAGCCCTTTACAATGTTAAATAATGTTATAAGTGTTACAATAAGTCATTATGAACATTTCGTCCTCATGGTTGGGCAGGTTGGGCAGGAGGCCTGCTTGTGTACCGCATGTACTCGCGAGTATGTCTTGTACCGATGACAAAACCGAGCTTCCAAAGCCAACGCTGGCGACACCCATCCGGTTTGCCGATACAGGCGCAGAGCGCACTCGGCGCGCTTCGGAGCAACGCCAACTAACAGCCTTGCAGGCACGCGGCGATACGGTCTACCAGTACCTGGTTGAAACCGCCGCTCGCATCTGCCAGACGCCGCTAGCCGGTTTCATTTTGATACATGGCGATACCTTGCGCTTCAAAGCGGTGGTCGGCCTGCCGTCGCTACCCGCCGACCTTCCGGCCGACAGCGCACCGTGCCTGCAACAGATCAAGGACAACCCCGAACTCGTTACCGTGATGCAGGACGCCTGCGCAGACGAGCAGACTCACTCGCCGCTAATGGCCGTCGGGCAGCCGCTACGCTTTTTGGCCGCCGCCCGGTTAGCCGACGCCAGTGATAGTCTGATAGGGTTGATATGGGTTGCCGACGCGGTCACGCGTCAACTCACGCCGGTACAACTGCGGTCGCTGGAACTGCTGGCACGCCAAACTACGCTGCTGATGAAAAAGCGTGTTTGACACGTGTGAGCCTGTCCTGAATTTCCGCACCCTTGCGCACCCCAATAGGTGAGATCGTGGTGCGGCTTGCTCTGCTCGGTAGCAAGCTAATTCGGCTCAAGCCGTATCGGGCTTGAGGTGGCCCCCCTGCGGGATTGGGTAAGGCGTTGCCCTAAGGCCATCCCTAAAGACGCGCTCATCCGCAGGGACTGCATGAGGCGTCGTCTAAACTCGCCTCAACGGGCCGCACCGCACATATGCCCGCCGCGATTTTCCCCATTCAAAATGGAGCCAGCCATGTCGTCACCCCTATTGTTTTCCACCCTTGGCCGGCGCGCGCTGGCCGCCGTCGCATTGGCCGGCGCCACATGGTGCGCGTGCGCGCCGGCATTTGCGGGTCAGACATTGAATGCCGTCAAACAGCGCGGCAGCCTCAAATGCGGCGTGACCAATGGCGTGGCGGGATTTTCGGCGCCCGATAGCAAGGGCCACTGGACGGGCCTGGACGTAGATACCTGCCGCGCCGTGGCGGCCGCCGTGCTAGGTGACGGGAACAAAGTCGAGTTCGTGCCGCTCAACGCGCAACAGCGCTTTGCGGCCTTGCAGGCCGGAGAGATCGACATCCTGGCGCGCGTTACCACCTGGACGCTGACGCGCGATGCGTCGCTGGGACTGCACTTCACCACCATCACCTATTACGACGGGCAGGGCTTTCTGGTACCCAAAAAGATCAAGGTCACGAGCGCCAAGCAGTTGGGGGGCGCGACGGTCTGCACCCAGTCGGGCACCAGCAACGAAAAGAACGCGGCCGACTGGTTCCGGGCGCAGAACGTGGCGGTCAAAACGCTGGTGTTTGAGAGTTTCGAGGCGTCATTCAAGGCCTTCTTCTCGGGCCGCTGTCAAGCGTTCACCACCGACGTATCGACGCTGGCGGGGCTGCGCAACAAGGAGGCGCCCAACCCTGATGACTATGCGATTTTGCCCGAGTTGGTTTCCAAATCGCCGCTGGCGCCAACGGTGCGCCGCGGCGACGACGAGTGGTTCGCCATCGTCAAATGGGTGTCTTATGCGCTGATTGAGGCCGAGGAACTGGGCATCACCCAAGCCAATGCCGAGCAACTGAAGGCCGACGCTCAGAATCCGCAAGCGCAGCGTTTACTCGGTCGCGGCGAAGACCTGGGCAAGCTGCTCGGACTGGACAGGGACTGGGCGCTGCGCGCGATCAAGGCGGTGGGCAACTACGGCGAGTCCTTGGACCGCAACGTCGGGCCGAAGTCCGCGCTCGGTTTGCAGCGCGGCATGAACAACCTCTGGAACAAAGGGGGATTGCTGTACGCGCCGCCGTTGCAATGAGCGGCGCGCGCGTATCGCGGGGCTGGCTGGCGCAAGCGCTGCTGATCGCGCTGGTTGCCGCGGCGGTGCTGGCGCTCGGGCACCATGCGCTGAGCGTATTGCGTGCGCAAGGCGTGCGCTCGGGCTTCGACTTTCTAGGGCAACCGGCCGGTTTCGACATCAGCGAAGGCTGGCTGGCCTTCGACAGCCGTCAACCCTTTTGGCGCGCTTTTCTGGCCGGGCTGCTCAACACCGTGCGCGCAGCCGCGCCGGCAGCGCTGCTGGCGATGCTGTTGGGTACCCTGCTGGGCATTGGGCGAATCGCACCGCACCGGCTGCTCAGCGGGCTGTGCACGGTTTATGTCGAAGCGCTGCGCAATGTGCCGTTGCTGGTGCAATTGCTGATGCTGTATTTCGCGCTGACGCAACTGCTGCCCGATTCCGACACCCCGCTGCGGCTTGCGCCGGGCTGGTGGCTGAGCAAAGGCGGGCTAGCGCTGCCCTGGCCGGTAGACGGATCGGGCGGCTGGCATCTGCAATGGCCCGAGCGCGGCGCGTTCGGCATCACCGGCGGAGCCGCGCTCAGCCCCGAATATCTGACGATGACACTGGGACTGGCGCTCTACAGCGCGGCATTTGTCGCCGAGATTGTGCGCGCGGGTATCGGTTCGGTCGCGCGCGGTCAGACCGAGGCGGCGCGGGCGCTGGGTCTGCGCAGCACACAGCAATTGCGCTGGGTGGTGCTGCCGCAAGCGCTGCGCGTGATCGTGCCGGCACTGACCAATCAACTGGCCAGCCTGACCAAGAATTCCTCGTTGGCGGTGGCGGTAGGCTACCCCGAACTGGTGTCGGTGGCCAACACTTCGATCAATGGCACCGGCCGTGCTTTTGAATGCATCGCCATCGTGATGGCGGTGTATCTGCTGCTGTCGCTGTTGATCGCCGGGCTGATGAACCGCTACAACGCGCGCGTGGCGCTGCGGGGGTGGGCATGAACGGCTGGCGCGAGGAGTTGTTCGGCTCCCCGCTGCGCAGCACGGTCAGCATGGCGTTGATCGCTCTGCTCGGCTGGATGGCATGGACGGCAGGCCAATGGACGATGACACAGGCGGTGTTCCGGCCTGACGCCGAAGCCTGCCGCGCGGCGCACGGCGCCTGCTGGGGCGTGATCGCGGAAAAGTGGCGTCCTCTGTTATTCGGACGCTACCCCTACGCTGAGCAATGGCGCGCCGCGCTGGCGCTGGCGTTGCTGATGGCCATGTTGCTGGCCAGCGCCTGGCCGCGTTTGTGGCGGCCGGCCCTGGCGCTGCTCTGGGGCGCGGCGCTGGCGCTGTTTGCGCTGCTGATGCACGGCGGTCTGTTCGGCCTGAGCGCGGTGCCGGCCAACCGTTGGGGCGGTCTGCCATTGACGGTAAGCCTGGCCGCCGCCAGCTTGGCGCTGGCGTTTCCGCTGGCCGTGCTGCTGGCGCTGGCGCGCCGCTCGCGCTGGCCGGTGCCGCGCAGCCTGGCAGCCACCTATATTGAACTGGTGCGCGGCGTACCGTTGATTTCGGTGCTGTTCATGGCCTCGTTTTTGCTACCGCTGCTGTGGCCCACGCACTGGCGGCCCGACGTGCTGACGCGCGTGCTGGCTGGCTTGACGCTGTTCGTCGCCGCCTATTTCGCCGAAATCATCCGCGGCGGTCTGCAAGCCGTGCCGCGCGGACAAATCGAATCGGCATTAGCGCTAGGTCTGAGCCGCTGGCAAGTGCAGCGCCACGTGGTGCTGCCGCAAGCGCTACGCATGGTGGTGCCGGCGCTGATGAACAGCGTGATCGGAACGCTCAAGGACACCTCGCTGGTGACCGTGGTCGGCCTGTTTGAGCTGACCGGCGCACTTAGCCTGGCGCTGGGCGGCGATCCGCTGTGGCGGCCGTTCTATCTGGAAGGCTACCTGTTCATCGCTTTGCTCTACTGGCTGATGTGCTTTGGCCTGTCTCGCTACGGCGCCTGGATCGAGCGGCGACTGGCCGCTGGCGTTGCGGCATCTGTCTGATAGCGACGAGAATGTGAACCGTTTTACTTATCTTTACCCGCTATTCAAGCCCCCCTGCCCGGCACACGCGATGATTGCCGGCAACATGTTGCGGCTGATATCGTGAGGATGGCATGACTACCCAACGCCTGTTGATGATTGAAGACGACGCTCGCTTGGCGGCGATGGTGACGGAATACCTGACGCAGTCGGGCTACCTGGTGACACATGCGGGCGACGGCGAGTCCGGCCTGAAAGAGTTGCAGGACAAGTTATTCGACTTGGTGCTGCTGGATCTGATGCTGCCCGGCATCGACGGCCTGGAGGTATGCCGCCACATCCGCTCAAGGGGCAGCGAATTTGCTCGCGTGCCGATCCTGATGCTGACCGCCAAGGGAGATCCAATGGACCGCGTCGTCGGCCTTGAGCTAGGCGCCGACGACTATCTGCCCAAGCCGTTCGAGCCGCGCGAGCTGCTGGCGCGTGTGCGCGCCGTGCTGCGGCGCCAGCAGCCCGACGCGGCCGCCGGGCATAAGCTGATGCGCTTCGGCACGCTGGAGATTGATCGCAACGCTCGTACCGTCACCGTGGACGGCCAGGCCGCCGATCTGACCAGCTACCAGTTCGACTTGCTGGTCACGCTGGCCGAGCGCGCTGGCCGCGTGCTGACGCGCGATCAGATCATGGAGGCCGTGCGCGGGCGGGAACTGGAAGCGTTCGACCGCTCGATAGACGTCCACATGGGCCGCATCCGCGCGGCTATCGAATCCGACGTGAAAAACCCAAAACGCATCTTGACGGTACGCGGTGTCGGCTACGTGTTCGCCAAGCAGCAAGATTAGAGCATGACCCCGGCTGGCAATCCCGTTGCACGCAAGCTGTATCTTCGCATCTGGCTGGCGGTGGCCGGCAGCGTTGCGGTGCTCAGCGTGCTGGTCGGCTTGGCTTGGCATGTCGCTGACGAACAGCGCGAACGCGAGCGCGAGCGCGAACGTCAGCTCCCGATGCCAAGCCGCGAGGTGTTGGTGCGCGACGCCAGCGGCGCCCTGATTGGCACCGCGCAAGCCCAGCCGCGGCGCGTGCGAGGGCGGGGGCTGGAGTTCGACATCATCTTTGAAGACGGAAATGTCGTCACGATACAAAGACCCGCGGGGACGCGCGCCAATACCGACCGCTCGAGCACGCCATGGGGCTGGAACAGCGTCCTGGCATTGCTGCGCCCGCCTTACGGCTTTTTGTGGGTGCTGACACTGGCCGGCATCATGGTCATGGTCGGCGTGTTTCCCATTGCGCGCCGCCTGACCACCCGGCTGGAAGCATTACAACGCGGCGTGCAGCGCTGGGGTGAAGGCGACTTGTCGGCGCGTGTGCCGGACGACAACCGTCAAGACGAGGTGGCCGATCTGTCGCGGCGCTTCAACGCCGCCGCCGAACGCATCCAGGCTCTGATGGACTCACAAGCGGCGCTGCTGCGCTCCCAGAAATCATTGCTGGCCAACGCCTCGCACGAGTTGCGTTCGCCGCTGGCGCGCATCCGCATGGCGCTGGAATTGGGCCAAGGCAAGGCCCAGTCTCCTGCTCGCGAGGAAATTTCGCGCAACATCGGCGAGTTGGATCAGTTGGTCGATGAAATCCTGCTAGCCAGCCGCTTGGACGCGCGCGAGGTTGACCTTGGTGCCGTCGAGTCCATTGACCTGATTGGCCTGCTGGCCGAAGAATGCGCGCGCGTCAACGCCGCTTTGGAATTGTGTCCAGGCACCGCCGAAGTGATCGCCAGTGGCGTCGCCAGACTGCTACGACGTGTCGTGCGCAACCTGCTGGAAAACGCCGTGCGCCACGGTCGCGGCAGCGAAGTCAGCGCCGAGCTTGGCGTCGCCGATGGTTGGGCCGTGCTGCACGTCAACGACCGCGGCCCCGGCGTGCCGCTCGATCAGCGCGAGCGCATCTTCGAGCCGTTCTATCGCCTGCCGGGCGCCAGCGAGCGCGACGGCGGCGCCGGGCTGGGCCTCGCGCTGGTCAAGTCCATTGCCGAACGCCATCATGGCACTGTAAGCTGCGACAACCGCGACGGCGGCGGTGCGCGCTTCACGCTGCGGCTGCCGCTGGCGGTGGCCACGGCACAATCCGATTGACAACCGCATGAACACACCTAGCACCATCATCGTCGGCGCCGACGGCCTGCCACGCTGCCGCTGGTGCGCCGCAGCGCCAGAGTTCGAGGTTTATCACGACCGCGAATGGGGTTTTCCGGTGGCCGACGACGTGCGGCTGTTCGAGAAGCTGTGCCTGGAAGGTTTTCAGTCCGGTCTCAGTTGGCGAACCATTCTGGCCAAGCGCGAAAACTTCAGACGCGCTTTTGACGGTTTCGACTTCCACCGCATTGCCCGCTATGGCGACAAACAGGTGTCCCGTCTGCTACAAGATGCAGGCATCGTGCGACACCGGGGCAAGATTGAGGCGGTTATCAACAACGCGCAATGCGCCGTCCGGCTTGAAGCCGAATGCGGCTCGTTGGCTGGCTACTTCTGGCGCTTTGAAGTGCTCAACTCCAAAGCGGCCAAGCCGCAAACGGTGTCGGTCTCGCCGGAATCTATCGCTTTGTCCAAAGACCTGAAAAAGCGCGGCTGGAAGTTCGTCGGACCAACCACGGTGTATGCTTTCATGCAGGCGATGGGTCTGGTCAACGACCATGTGGCGGACTGCGTGATCGCCAGCCAAGTGGCCGCAGCAAGAAACAAGTTTCACGTCCCGAGATAAACCGCCCTCGCCCACAATCTGGCGCCCGCTCGCCGATTGCAGTCGCCCATCACAAAATACGCCCAAACCACAGCAGCGACAGCCCCGCCGCCAACAGCGCAAGCAGCGCCCCGGCCAAGGCAAACAGGGCCGTGATTTCGGTCTCTTTTTTTTCCAACGTCAGGCGGCTGCCAAGACTTTCGTAAACCTTTTTCAGATCTTGCGCGGTGCCGGCGTAGTAATACTCAGCGGCGGTTTTGTCGGCGATCTGTTTCAAGGTGTCTTCGTCCAACCGCACGCGCATGGACCAGCCTTCGAAGCCGATGGTTTCGCCCTCGACGGTGCCTATACCGACGGTGTAAACCTTGACGCCGCGGTCGGCGGCCATTTGGGCGGCCTCTAGCGGATCGACGCCGGTGGTGCGTTGGCCGTCAGTGAGCATGATGATGGCCGCCGAGGTGTAGGAGCCGGGCGGCACGGGAATAAATTCGTCTTGCTTGGGCGCGGACTGGTTGAGCAAGCGGTCCGCGCCGCCGCCCGTGCGCTCGAAGCTGAGTTGTCGCAACTCGATACCGGCATCGGGAAACAGCGCGGCCAGCGAGATCACAATGGCGTTGCCGGTAGCCGTGGCGCGTTGCAATTGAAAACGGTTGATGACGTTTACCAAATCTTCGCGGTTGACGGTGGGTTGCTGGGCAACCTGAGCCGAACCGGCAAAAGCAACGATGCCAACCTTGACGCCGCGCGGCAGTTCCCGCAAAAAAGCCTTGGCGGCGTCTTGCGCCGCGACCAGACGGTTCGGCTCGACATCAGGGGCGCGCATACTGCCCGATACGTCAATCGCCAAAATAATAGTCTGCTGGTTGGACGGCAGGGCAATAACGGCAATGGGGCGCGCGCCGGCCAACACCAAAATGGTCAGCGCCGCCAACAGCAGCAGCGCCGGCAGATGCCGCCGCCAGCCCGACCTGCGCCCCAGCGCCTCTTTAACCAGGGACAGGCTGGCGTAGCGCACGGCTAGTTTTTTGCGCCGACGCTGTACCCACTGGTAGAGCAGCACCAGCAGCGGCAGCGCCGACAGCAGCCACAGCAGTTGCGGCCACAGGAAATCGAGTTGCGGCAAGCCATCGGGCCAGGTAAGGTTCATGGTTCGGGCCGATTTGACGCCTCTCTCGTCATTTCCGCACGCGCAGGAATGACGAAAAAAGAAAACCTGTGAAAGACGATGAAGTGCAGCTCAAGTGCATAAGGCGTCGCCATAACTCTCATTTTCATGCCATTTTGCGCAGATGCGCCGGCACTCCACCGCCCGCCGCGAGCCGTGCGCGCCGCTTGCGCAGGTCGGCGAAGCGGATGATGGCATCGGTCAAGTCATCGTCGGTGGATAGCTCCAGCGTATCGACGCCGGCGCGCGCCAGCGCCGCGCTTAGTTCGGCCTCGCGCCTGAGGGCGGCGGCGGCAAAGCGGCGGCGAAAGCCCGGATCGCGGGTATCGGCCAGCAGTTGCTCACCGCTTTCGGCGTCGCACAGCGTCAGCACGCCAAGGTCGGGCATCTCGCGCTCCAGCGGGTCGAGCAGGCGAACGGCTACCGCGTCGTGCCGGGTAGCCAATTGCGCCAGGGGTTTGTCCCAGCCCGGCTCGCTGAAAAAGTCGGAAACAACGAATAAGGTGCAGCGGCGCTGAACCACGTTGGCCGCGGCGTGCAGCAAGTCGGCTAAACGGGTAGTCCGCGGCTTGGCTTCAGGCTGATCGGCCCGCCGCACGATGGCATGCAGCAAGCTCAGCACATGCTGGCGGCTGGCGCGCGGTGCAATGATCTGTTCAACCCCGCCCCCGTACAGCAGCGCGCCGACGCGATTGCCGTGGCGCGTGAGCAGACGCGCCAGCGCGGCGACGAACTCGGCCAGCACGTCGCGCTTGCGCCGCACGCCGGAGCCGAAGCTGACCGACGCGCTCAAGTCCAATAGAAACCAGGCGGCCATCTCACGGTCTTCAGTAAACACGCGCACGAACGGCGTTTGCATGCGGGCGGTAACGTTCCAGTCGAGGTGGCGCACATCGTCGTGCAACTGGTATTCACGCAGATCGGTCAAATCGACTCCGGCGCCGCGCAGCAGGCTGCCATAGTCACCCATCAGCACGCCGTCGAGCCGCCGCAACACCGACCATTCAAGCCGACGCAGCATCCGCTCGGCGTAGGGCGGCGACACGGTGCGGGACATGGATAACCTGCGAAAGAGCGCGTTCAGCCCATCAGCTTCCGTGCTGCAAGAGTCGCGCCGGCAGGGGCACCTTGGCCATCAGTCTGGACACGATCTGCTCCGCGTCCAACCCTTCAGACAGCGCCTCGTACGACAGCACCAACCGGTGACGCAGTACGTCTGGCGCAAGGTCGCTGATATCCTCCGGCAAAGCGTAGGCACGCCCGCGCATCATCGCCAGCGCCCTGGCGCCTTCAATCAGGCCGATGGTGGCGCGCGGGCTGGCGCCATACGTGATCATCGGCCCCAGGTCTTGCAATCCGACGCAGGCCGGCGTGCGCGTGGCCGACACCAGCCGCACGGCGTACTGCATCAGCGCCGGGTCGCAGTACACGCGGCGGCAGTTTTGTTGCAGCGCAGCGAGTTGCTCCATCGTGGCCACCGCGCTCACGTCGATGCGCGGGCCGGTGACGCGCTCGGCAATAATGAGCTCCTGCGCATCGGTCGGGTAGTCGACCAACACCTTCATCATGAAGCGATCTACCTGTGCCTCGGGCAGCGGGTACGTGCCTTCGGTCTCGATCGGGTTTTGCGTCGCCATCACCAGAAATGGCTCGGGCACGAGGTGGGTCTGACCGGCGATGGTTACTTGGCGCTCTTGCATCACCTCCAGCAGCGCGCTTTGCACCTTGGCCGGGGCGCGGTTGATCTCGTCGGCCAGCAGAAGATGGGTAAACACGGGCCCAAGCACGGTGGCGAACTCGCCCGTCTTCTGGTTGTAGACGCGCGTGCCCACCAGGTCGGCGGGTACCAGATCAGGTGTGAACTGGATGCGTTTGAACTGGCCTTGCAGCACGCGGGCCAGTGTCTTGACGGTCAGCGTCTTGGCCAGCCCCGGCACGCCTTCAACCAGCAAGTGCCCGCCGGCCAGCAACGCAACCATGACCCGCTCCAAAAAGCGGTCTTGCCCGACCACGATCCGCTTGACCTCGTACAGGATGCGCTCCATCAACGCAGCGGTCTCGGATGTTTGCTGCAATAAGCCGGTATCGGCGGGGTTGTTCATGCGCTCAGGCTCCACGGGCGAGGGTATCAAGGCAGTCGTTTTGCGTTGAGCGTCAAGCATCGCGCCTGAAAGCCATTTTCGGAAGCGGCGTTTCGCACACGCGACGCAATACGCCAGGCACACTAAAAAGGCGATTGGCCAACGGCATTGGCTGCATTTTCGATTGGCACCGCAAAACCAATGCCTGCAAAGGTACGCTCGGCCGTCGGATTGAGGATAGCAGTGACGATGCCCACTACCTCGCCATCCATCGTCACCAGCGGGCCGCCGGAGTTACCGGGATTAGCGGCGGCGTCGAACTGAATCAGGCTGTCTATCTCCTGCCCGCCCTCGGGCGAACGAAAGTCGCGCTCCAACCCCGACACCACGCCCGCCGACACTGACGGGCCGATGCCGAACGGAAAACCAATCACCGCCACCTGATCGCCCAGCATCAGACCGTCGGTGGAGCGCAAGGTAGCGGCTTGCAAATCGTCGGGAATTTTCCGTGCCCGCAGCACGGCAATGTCGTTGTCCCGCTGCACACTGACGATGCCGGCCGGACTTTCCAGCCCATTGGCAAAAGTCACGGTAATCTCTGAAGCCCCTTGCACCACGTGCAGATTGGTCAGAATGGTGCCATTGTCAACGATGACCACGCCGGTGCCGACGTCGCGATCTTGCTCGGCCTGCTTGCGACGGTTTTTTCGGCCTGCCCTCAGCCCTTCAACCTGAACTACCGATGGACTGACGGCCGCCACCGCACGCGCCACCTGCGATGGCAGCACCTTATTACGAAGGCTGTACAGCACGGCGGCGTCGAAGTCGTCTTGCGTCAACTCGTGCGGGACGGTCTGCGACTCAGTGTAGCGAATAAGCAACAGCGCCACGCCTACCAGCAGAATCGCCGCCCATAGCGTGGCGGGGTGGCGCAGGACGGCCGTCAGGCGCTGACCGTGCCGTCGCAGTGGCTGGCCGGCTTCGGCCGACGCCAAAGAAACGTCCGCCACCGCCTCGGCTTTGGCGGCGGGAAGGGAGCGGCTATAGAGCACGGATCGGCGGCGCACGGGGTCCCCTTAACGAGACAATACGCGAAATGTCGCACAGTACCACGGTTACGGCATGATTGCCACATGCCCTGCTGGATCGACACCCACTGCCACCTGGATGCGCCTGAGTTCGCCGCCGATGTTCAGGCCGTGCGTCGGCGCGCCGCCGACGCGGGAGTGGCTGTGTGCGTTATCCCGGCGGTCGAACCATCGGCTTTTGACGCCTGCCGCACGCTGGCGCACCACCACGGCGACGCCTACGCGCTGGGCATCCACCCGATGGTCGTCGAGCGCATCCCTGATGATGCACTAACCCGGCTGGAGCAGGCGCTCGCCTGCCACGCCGCTGACCCGCGCTTAGTTGCCGTCGGTGAAATCGGCCTTGACTATTTCGTCGAACATCTGCGCCGCCCTCCGCTCACCGAGCGCCAACAGCTATTTTTCAGAGAACAACTCAAATTGGCCCGCAAACACCGCTTGCCGGTCGTCTTGCACGTGCGGCACGCAATCGATTCGGTACTCAAGAATCTGCGTGAAATCCCCGTTCCCGGTGGTATCGCCCACGCCTTCAACGGTAGCCGGCAACAGGCCGACGCATTCCTGGCGCTCGGCTTCAAACTCGGCTTCGGCGGCGCCGTCACCCACCGGCGCGCCACTCGCCTGCGTGCCCTGGCCGCCGAATTGCCGCCCGAGGCCATCGTGATGGAAACCGATGCTCCCGACATTCCACCGCGCTGGCTGTACGCTACCGCCGAACAACGCGCCCGCGGCCAGCCCCGAGCACGCAACGAACCGGGCGAACTACCCGACATCGGCGCCGAAATCGCTGCTCTACGTGATCTGCTGCCACGACAATGGGCGGCACTGAGCAGCGCCAACGCAATCGCCGCACTGCCGCGTTTGGCGGCGCTGGTGGAGCGTGGAGATTGATCGGCGGACAGGCCTAACCTCGATCCGATCATGCCCCCGCTTCCCCCATCCCTTCCACCAACAACCTGACCCGCCGCACACCCTGCCATTCATCGACCTCCAAGCGATAAGCGAGGTGCGCGCGGGCGGGCAGCGGATCGGTATGACCGAACCAGATGCCGTCTATCGGCTGACCGTGGTGGCGCAGCTTCAACGCCAAGTGTTTTTCACCGACCAGGCGCTGACCGAGAACTTCGATTTCTTCGCTGAACACAGGCGGCGCGAAGCCCTGGCCCCAGACGGCAGCGTGCAGCTCGTCGACGATGTCGGGGCGGCGGAATTCGGGCGGCAGGGGGCCGTCGGTTTCGAGCTTGCGGATCAGCGTGGCCTCGTCCAACCATTCGGCGGCGACTTGTTGTAACGCCTGGGCGAAAGTATCGAAGTGTTGCTCAGCAATGGTGCAGCCCGCCGCCATGGCGTGGCCGCCAAAACGCAGCAGCACGTCGGGATACCGCTTGGCGATCAGATCCAGCGCGTCGCGCAAGTGAAAACCGGCGATGGAGCGGCCAGAGCCTTTCAGTTCATGTTCATGCCCCGGCGCGGTGCTGGGGGCAAAAACGAACGCGGGGCGATGCAGGCGGTCTTTCAGCCGTGCGGCAACGATGCCAACCACGCCCTCGTGGAAGCTGGGGTCATACACGCTGAGGGCGGGCGGTGGCGGCGCTTTGGGGTCGCACAAGGATTCGGCAATCTGCATGGCCTGCTCGCGCATGTCGCCTTCGATGTCGCGCCGCTGACGGTTGATACCGTCGAGCACACGCGCCAGTTCATCGGCGCGTGCGGGGGCGTCGGTAAGCAGCAACTCGATACCCAGCGTCATATCGGCCAGCCGCCCGACGGCGTTGATGCGCGGGCCAAGAGCAAAGCCAAAATCGAAGGCGGTGGCGCGTCGGGGATCGCGCCCGGCAACGGCAAACAGCGCGCTCATGCCAGCGGGCATCTGGCCGGCACGGATGCGCTTGAGGCCCTGGGCGACCAAGCGGCGGTTGTTGGCATCAAGCCGCACCACGTCAGCGACAGTACCAAGGGCGACCAGGGGCAACAGCGAATCGAGCTTGGGTTGGTTGGCGTTGTTGAACACGCCACGCTCGCGCAACTCGGCGCGCAGCGCCAGCAGCACGTAAAACATGACGCCGACGCCAGCCAGCGACTTGCTCGGAAAGCCGCAACCGGGCTGGTTGGGATTGACGATGACATCAGCCAGCGGCAGCGCGTCGCCGGGCAGATGATGATCGGTAATCAGCACTTGCAAGCCCAGCGCGCAGGCACGCGCCACGCCCTCGACGCTGGCGATGCCGTTGTCCACGGTGACCAGCAGCTTGGCGCCGCTGGCGGCCACGCGCTCGGCAATCGGTGGGGTCAGGCCATAGCCATCGACCACGCGGTCAGGCACCACATAGTCCACTTGCGCCGCACCCAGCAGTCGCAAACCGCGAATGCCGACGGCGCAAGCGGTAGCGCCGTCGCAGTCGTAGTCGGCCACGAAGCAAATGTGCCGGTGAGCCGCGATAGCGTCGGCCAGCAACGCGGCGGCGGCCTGCGCGCCCTTGATCTGATCGGGCGGCAGCAAACGCACGAGGTCATCTTGCACCTCGTCGACGCTACGCACACCGCGGGCCGCGAACAGGCGCGCCAACAGCGGGTGAACGCCGGCTTGTTGCAGCGCCCAGGCGGCGCGGGGGGGAATGTCACGGATGATGAATTTCATCTTGGTTATCCATAGCGCTCACGCGCCACCCGCGACGCACGAAACAAACGCAGCCTTGGCCCTCTCGTCGTTGCCGCGTAGTTCCCGTCTTCGCGGGAATGACGGGCAATCCTGCCAAGCGGTGAAGGCAACCGAGGCCACGAAAGTCAATGTTCATGTGCCCTTCCTGAAGATAACCATAGCCGATCACGAATGTCTTGCCAACGCAAGGGCTTCAAATAGATTGAAATTCTGTCAGCAAGCCGACGCGCGCATGTAAAAGTGATGGCGCGGCGCGGCCCGCACAGCGTCAGGCGCGCGTCGCCGTCAGCGACAAGCGCGCGATGCAATTCATCGACGGCAGCGGCGTCCCAGCTCCGCGCCACACGCACCTGCGGGTTAGGTGGATGCGCCACCTCAAGCGCACCCGCGCCGGAAATCCACAACGCGCTAACAGGGCTGCACCCCCGGATCGCGCGCGCCTGATTGACGGAGTGCTCGTGCAGCAGCATTTCCAGCTCAGCCTGCAAGCGACGCAACTGTGCGCCTTGCGCCGCCGTGGGCGCCAGCGCCAGCACGTCGCGAGTCAGCGGTTGATGCAGAGCACGCGGCAGCGACCAGACGCTCAGATTGCGAAACAACTCGCCCTGCGCCAACCACGCATCGGGCTGCCAGTACGCCAGCGTCACCCCATCTTCGGCCAGCAGCGGCTGCACGGCAGCCAGCAAAGCGCGCGATTCGCCCTCGGTAAGCGCCAGTTCAGCCGGATCTGCCAGGGTGACGCGATCCAGCCCCAATTGCCAACGGCAGGGCTGAAACCAGGCGCAAGGCGTGCCGACAATGCCAGCCTCGAACGCCGCCCACGGCACCCGGCCCGCCTCGCCCGGCAGCCGATGGGCGCGCGCCAGAGCGATCTCGAACGGCGTGGCCGAGCTGTCATCGTCCACTTCCACCGTATCGTCCAATCGCATCCGCGCCAACAGACCGTCCAGCACGGGCGCCCCCAGGGCATCGGCGACAGAAATCAACAGGTGAAGCGGCTCGGACGCTGGCGGCATAGAACGATTGTGGGGGATGCGAAAATCCCGACAGGAGGTTGGGCGTTAAGCGCTTGGCGTTTAGCCTGCAACCGCCCCCAAATAAAGGCTGACGACGGCCAAACACTCATCCCTCATGCCCCACCCCCTGCCCTACGAACTGCTGCTCAGTTGGCGCTACACCCGCGCTGGCCGCGCGACGCGGCGCAATGGCTTCATCTCGTTCATCTCCGCGGCCTCAATGCTCGGCATCGCCTTGGGCGTAGCGGCGCTCATCATCGTGCTAAGCGTAATGAACGGTTTTACCAAAGACGTGACGGGCCGCATGTTAAGCGTCATTTCGCACATTGAGGTGTTTTCGCCCGACGGCGGCGCGCTGCCCCACCCAACGCGCACGCTGTCCGAAGCGCGAGCCAACCCCGAAGTGATCGGCGCAGCGCCCTTCGTCGGCGGCCAGGCCTTGCTGGCGCGCGGCGAAACGATGCAGGGTATCGTCGTGCGCGGCATCGACCCGGCGTTGGAGCCGCAGGTCACCGACATCGCGGCACAGATGAAAGACACCTTGTTGCCCCGACTCAAACCCGACGGTTTCGGCATCCTGCTGGGCGACGACCTGGCGCGCAAGCTGGGCGTGATCGAGGGCGATCAGGTCACGCTGATTGCCCCCAGCGGCCAAATCACACCCGCTGGCGTGGTGCCACGCCTGAAGCAAATGACGGTGCTTGGCACTTTCAACAGCGGTCACTATGAATACGACTCGGCGCTGGCGCTGCTGCACGTGCAAGACGCGGGCCGCATCTTCCGGCTGGACGGACCGACCGGCATCCGCCTGAAACTGCGCGATTTATACCGGGCGCGCGAAATCACGGAAGAGTTGGCTGGCACGTTGTCGGGCAATTTGCTGCTACTAGACTGGACGCGCCAAAACCGAACCTGGTTTTCCGCCGTACAACTGGAAAAACGCATGATGTTCATCATCCTCACACTCATCGTCGCCGTTGCCGCCTTCAACCTGGTCAGCACGCTGGTAATGACGGTACAGGACAAGCGCGCCGACATCGCCATCCTGCGTACCCTGGGCGCCAGCCCGGCCAGCATCATGACGGTATTCATGGTGCAAGGCGCGCTGGTCGGCGTCATCGGCACGCTGGCCGGGCTGGCACTGGGGCTGGCCGTCGCGTTCAATATCGGCGTCATCGTTCCGTTTCTGGAACAGCTTTTCCATACCAGCTTCCTGCCCGGCGAGTTGTACCTGATCACCAAAATGCCAAGCGATCCGCGCGTCGGCGACGTAGTGCCCATCGGGCTGATCGCGCTACTGTTGTCCTTCCTCGCCACCCTTTACCCCAGTTGGCGCGCCAGCCGCGTCAACCCTGCGCAGGCGCTGCGGTATGAGTGAGATGGCCATCCAATCTGGCGTCCCGGACGCAAAAACCGTGCTGCAAGCCCAAAACTTGGCCCGGCGCTTCCACGAAGGCGCGATAGACGTAACAGTACTGCAAGGCGTCGATTTGGCCGTTCGCGTCGGCGAGACACTGGCCATCGTCGGCCAGTCCGGTTGCGGCAAAAGCACGCTGCTGCACCTGCTGGGCGGGCTGGACGCACCCAGCGCTGGCCACGTGCGATTGATGGGGCAGGACTTTTCAAGCCTCTCGCCCGCCGCCCAAGGCACGCTGCGCAACCGGCATCTCGGCTTCGTCTACCAATTCCACCATTTGCTGCCCGAATTCACCGCGCTGCAAAACGTCGCCATGCCGCTATGGATACGCCGTATGCCGCGCCCCGCGGCGGCACAAGTGGCGCGGCAGATGCTGCTCCGGGTCGGCCTGCAAGACCGCGCACAGCACCGCCCGGCCGAACTCTCTGGCGGAGAACGCCAGCGCGTAGCCATTGCCCGCGCCCTAGTCACTCAACCGGCTTGTGTGCTAGCCGACGAACCAACCGGCAACCTCGATCGAGCCACCGCCGACGCTGTATTCAACCTGATGATGGAACTGGCCAGCAGCCATGCCACCGCCTTCGTGCTAGTCACCCACGACGACCAACTGGCCGCGCGCTGCGGGCGCACGCTGCGACTGATGCAGGGACGGCTGACGCCATGTGAATCTCAATAAGTTAAGGCGACGCCTCACCTTCTTTGTCCCTGCGGATGAAGCGTCAGCCTAAAACAAATCGTCCGATGGCGGCACGACGACGGCAGCCCCGGTCTTTATCAGTTTGCCCACCCGCACACCCAACAACCGCATGGCGCGTGTCAGATCGACGCGCTTGAGGCACTGGCCGGCGTGACGGCGAATGACGACAGAATCGGCGGTGTGCGTTTCAATAGTCCGGTCGCGCGTGACCTTGGCGAAGTTGTCGTAAGTAATCTTGATTCCGATGGTGCGGCCTGCGTAGCCCTTGCGTCGCAGGTCGGCGGCGACTTGCTGACACAAACGTGTGAAGATGGCGCTCAGCTCAGCCCTGTCGCGTACCGCGTGCAGGTCGCGCTCAAAGGTAGTCTCTCGGCTCATGCTAACCGGTTCGCTTTCGGTCGCCACGGGGCGATCATCGCGCCCCCAGGCAGCGTCGTGCAGCCAAGCGCCATAGCTTTTGCCGAACCGCGCCGCCAGCCATGCGCGCTCACGCGCGGCCAACTCACCGATGAATCGGATACCGTAGCCCTGCAACCGGGCGTCGGCCTTGGGGCCGATGCCGTTGATCTTGCGGCAAGGCAAAGGCCAGATCAGCGTTTGCAAATCGCCTTCATGCACAACGCTGATACCGTTCGGCTTGTTGAATTCGCTCGCCATCTTGGCCAACAATTTGTTGGGCGCGACGCCGATGGAACAGGTCAATCCAGTAGCGTCAAAAATGCTTTTCTGGATCAGCCGCGCCAGCACGCGGCCCCCCTCGCGCTCGCCGCCGGGCACGTCGGTAAAGTCGATATAGACCTCGTCCACGCCGCGGTCCTCCATTACCGGCGCAATGTCACGAATAACGTCCTTAAACGCGCGCGAATAACGCCGGTATTCGTCGAAGTCCACCGGCAACAAGATGGCCTGCGGACACAGCCGGGCGGCCTTCATCAACCCCATCGCCGAACCAACGCCAAACTGCCGCGCCGGATAAGTAGCGGTGGTAATGACGCCGCGGCCCACGTAATCCTTCAGCCGTGGGAAAAAATCCACCGGGATCAGCGCCAAGTCGTCCGCCGTCCACACGTGCTCGGGCTGTTCGATATTCAAACGCGCGATCAACTCATCGTCGCGCCGCCGCCCGCCGCCGATAACCATCGGCAGCCCTTTCAGTTGCGGATAACGCAGCCACTCGACTGACGCATAAAAAGCGTCCATGTCGAGATGGGCAATGCGACGCATGGACGTTGAACGTCACCCGTTCTGCGGCAACGCCTTGCTTTCCCAAAAAGCATTCACACTCAACGCTGGACGTTTAAGGCGACGTCTCATTCAGTCCCTGCGGATGAGCGCCTCTTTAGTTTGGGATGGGCTGCAAGGCGCAAAGCGCAAAACGCAGCAATGCTTGGCGGTATTGCGAGCATTTGCTGTGGCGCCGCATGGGACTGGGTGAGGCGTTGCCCTAACTCCCATCAAGCGAATTTGCGCACCCAATCGGCAAAGGCATTGACAAAGCCCTGGGCAAAGTCCCTGCTAGCCGCACCAATCGTACCGCCTTCAATCAGACCCTCTTTCCACTGGACAAACATCTCGCTGCCAGGCAACGTGGGCATACTCAGAAACGCCAGCACGTTGCGCAAGTGCTGCTGCGCCATCGCCGCGCCGACGGCGCCGACCGAAACCCCCGCCACTGCCGCCGGTTTGCCGGCCCACACACTTTGGCCCCACGGGCGCGAACCGTGGTCGATGGCATTTTTCAGCACGCCCGGTATCGAGCGGTTGTATTCCGGCGTAACGAACAACACCCCGCTGGCGGCCTTGATAGTCTGACGCAAGCGCGCCACGGCAGGCGCCGGATTACCGTCATCGTCCTGGTTATACAACGGCAGGTCATCAATGCGGACGAACTCGGATTTGAACTCGGCCGGCAGCAAATTGACCAGCGCATACGCAAATTGCTGATTGAACGAATCCTTGCGCAAGCTGCCGACAACGACGGCGATGGTGTAGTTTGTGCTCATGAATCATATCCCGATGGAGTTGAAAAAGGCGTACCTTATGGCTGGCCGCCCGGCGGCATGAATTATCCTGGAAACGGCAGTTGAACGCGCTCGCCAGTGCCGTGATCGGCGTGCCAGGCAAGGCGCGAGGACGCCGCAGGCTACTGCCTGCAAGGACGAGCAACGCCGCATGGCGCGGCGAGCGCGGTGCTGGCGAGTGGGTAGCGCCCTCACCCAAAGGGTGAAGGTCATCGAAGCCACGAAAGCCAACGTTGATGCGGGTTTCCTGAAGATAACAAGCGGTCAACTGTCGTTTCCAGGATTATTGCCCGCGCCCAATAACCATGCTTCGCCCGCGCCCTCACGCGACGGTCGGCTCTTCAGTAGCTGAACCCCGCCGTGCCCTGTGCGTTGCCCCAGGACACCAACGCCCACACCGCGGCGGACGTCATGACCAACACGATCAGTGCCCGCAGGCGTGTACCGGCGGTGTCGCGAGCCGACGGCAGATCGGCATCAATTTGCTTGTCACCCACGATCATTGGCCACACCATGCTGTGCTTGCGCACGGCGTAGGCGATGATCGCCAACACATGCAACGCAACGAAGGCGATGATGAGGTACTGTCCCCAATTTGCGTGCAAGCCAGTCAACAGGCTCACCATATCGTCCGACACCACACCCGACAACGGCCCGGCGTTGCTGATTTCGTCCCACGTGAAAAGCCCCGTGCCCGCCTGCGCGGCCATCAGCAGCAGCAGCGCAAACACCGAACCGGCGCCCAGCGGATTGTGGCCGGCCTTATCCTCGGGCCGTGCCTGCCCTTTAAGGTAACTCAGCAACCGCGCCGGGGTTGGAAAAAATTGGACGAACCGCGACCAATACCCGCCGACAAAGCCCCAGACGATGCGAAACAACACCAGCGCCAACACCGTGTAGCCCAGCCAGAAATGCCAACGCATCGCGTCGCCGCCAACTTTTCCGGTAACGAACAGGCCGATCACGCACAGCACCAACCCCCAGTGAAACAAGCGTGTGGGCAAATCCCAGATGCGGATTTTATGAATCATGGTCTACTTCCATTGCGTCGGCGCGACATCTTCGCGCATGCATGTTATAAGCTCAGCGCACGGGCACGCATTCCATGCGGCGCGTGCGTTGTGTGTGATCTTAACCAAGGAGAATTTCCGGTAATGAAAAAACTCGCCTCTACTTTCGTCGCCCTGGCCGCAGCCATAACGGCGCACAGTGCATTTGCTCAGGCCAAGCCCGAAGATGCCATCAAGTACCGTCGAGCCGCCTTCACCGTGATGGCCAAGCATTTTGGTCACCTGGGCGCGATGGCTGATGGCAAGGCGCCCTTCGACGCCCAGGCAGCCGCCGCCGATGCCGATGTACTGGCCGTGGTATCCGACCTGCCGTTCACCGCCTTTGGCCCTGGCACCAACAAAGGTGCCATCAAAACCGAAGCCAAGCCGGAAATCTGGCAAGATCCAGCGAAATTCAAGCAGGCCCACGAAGACATGCGGGCCGCCATGCCCAAGCTGATCGCCGCCGCCCGCAGCGGCAGCGCCGACCAGATCAAGGACGCCTTCGGCCCCACCGGAAAAACCTGCAAAGGCTGCCACGACAGTTTCAAGGAAAAGCATTGAGGCGCCGGATCCGCAGCGCAAAAAGCCGCGTATGACGCGGCTTTTTGTCGGAGCAGATCCGAAATGGAATCCCCCCTGAGGGGAGAGACGCACCCGTTGGCCTGGCGAAGCCAGTTGAAGCGGGTGCCCTGAAACGGCTTGCTTCCGCAGCCCACTTGTCTCTTTGCGTTTCATGCGTCGCGGCTGGCGCGCCAGCGCCGTGGGTCACTGACATGATGCCTCCTCACGCGAGCATTCCGCTGCTGGAACGCTTTGGCGTCGCCGCAAGCAATAAGCCAGCATGACGATGGATGTTGCGAGCATTCATGTTGCGAGCACTCGCCATATTGCACAGGATACAAAGGTATGGTTTTATTTTAGAGTCGCCACGCCCATCTCGTCAGCTCGTATCGTCAGCACTTGCAACGCAGCGAGCAGCCAAAATCCGGGCTGTGCCGGCCGCCAGAGTGTCATTTGGCGGCAACCTAAAATATCTTGCCCAGCGAGCCGCCTTTTTGTTTGGCAACTCTACATACGTGAAGTAAAGCGGCCCCGGCCTTCAGGAGTTTTGTGCTATGTCTGTTTTCGTTTCGGTTTCCTCGCGCACATCGCTAATGATGTTGGCAACGGTACTCATCGCCGGTTGTACGTCAGTGGATCTGGACCCCTACTACAAAGCACCGACGGTGCGCGTACCCGAGCCGCTGCCGCCGGCATCCGCCGAGCCACCGGTCGCCACAACCCAGTCGGTGCTGCCTACAGGACAGTCGATTGAGCGACCGTTACCGCCGCTCGGCGCCGCCGGAGCAACTCCGGCACCATCTGCCGTGCCGCAAACGCCGCCCCCCACCGCCGGCGCGCAAGAGCAAGAAAATCTGGTCACACTAACCACGCGCCTGGAAGGTCTCGCCGTCAATCCTCCTTCCGACAGCACCGGTTCAGGCCAATTTGATGCCTTATACGATGCCAGTACGCGCCTGCTACGCTGGAAAGCCTCCTGGTCGGGGCTGTCGGGAACAATTACTGCTGTGCAATTCCACGGTCCTGCCGATGGGGATCAAAACGGTCCTCCGGCCATGATTTGGCCCGCCCCCTTCGGCCCCACCTACGAAGGCCGCGCCACGTTGACACCACAGCAAGTAGAAGATTTGCTGCAAGGGCGCTGGTACGTCAGCGTGTTCACCACCACTTATCCGGCCGGCGAGTTGCGCGGACAACTGCGCGTAGTGCAATGAGTAAAGCAGGCTTATTTCGCTGGTACCGCTGGGCCACCCTCGTCATGGCCAGCGCGCTGGCAGCCACGTTAAGCGGCTGCGTCGTAGTGCCGTTCTACTCCACGTATCCAGTCGAGACGTCCCCGCCCCCGCGCAAGGCGCCACCGAAACATCGGCGGCAAGCCGAATTGGCAGCGCTCAAGGCCGTACTGACGGGACGCAAAGCAGTACCGCCCGCCAACAGCTTGGCGCGTGGCGAACTGGTAGGCGTGCTCAACCGCAATACTGGCCTGTTCCGCTGGAAGCTGAACTACAGCGGCCTAAGCGGGCCAATACGCAGCGCCAACTTCCACGCGCCCGCGGCCAATGGCCGAACAGCAGCGCCCGTACTGCCGGTAGGCGGAAGCGACATCCGCAGCCCTTATGAAGGGCGAGCGACATTATCGCCAGATCAAATCAAGACGCTGCTAGCAGGCCGGTGGTACGTCAACCTAAGCACGGAGCGCTTTCCCAGCGGCGAGTTGCGCGGACAATTGATCGAGCAACATTGATTCAGGCTATGCGTTGAGCCTCCAGTGTCGCGCTGCGCAAAGTCCTCTGAGATAACCGCATCTCACAACCCAAGCGCCCGCCTTGATGAACGCCCCGCCTGATCCTTCCCCCAGGCCGCTAACCAGCCACAAGCCATTCTGGGCCAAGCGCTTCGGCACCGCGCCGTTTCTGCCCATGAACCGGCAAGAGATGGACACACTCGGCTGGGACTGCTGCGACGTGATCCTGGTCACGGGCGATGCCTACGTCGATCACCCAAGCTTCGGCATGGCGGTAATCGGCCGTGTACTAGAAGCGCAAGGCTTTCGCGTCGGCATCATCGCCCAGCCCAATTGGCACAGCGCCGAACCTTTCCGCGCGCTAGGCCGACCCAACCTATTCTGGGGCGTGACGGCAGGCAACATGGACTCCATGATCAACCGCTACACCGCCGAACGCCGTATCCGCAGCGACGACGCCTACACCCCCGGCGGTCAAGCCGGCCAGCGGCCCGATCACGCCGCCATCGTCTATTGCCAGCGTTGCCGCGAGGCCTACAAAGAAGTGCCCATCCTCCTAGGCGGCATCGAAGGCAGCCTACGCCGGATAGCCCATTACGACTATTGGAGCGACACCGTGCGCCGCTCCATCGTGCTGGACAGCAAGTGCGACCTTCTGTTATACGGCAACGCCGAACGCGCGCTGCTCGAAACAGCGCACCGGCTAGCCCGGCGCGTGCCGGTAACGCAAATCACCGACGTGCGCGGCACCGCCTTCGTGCGCCGCGCGCCCGAACCAGATTGGGTAGAAATCGACTCCACCGAAATTGATCGCCCTGGGCCGATAGATGCGCTGACCCACCCCTATCAAACCCCCGGCGAGCGCAACTCCCGTCATCATTGCGAAAGCGGCAACGACCACAAAACCGGCCGGCCCGAACCCGCCGCACAGCCAATCCACTTCGCCCCTCGCCACAAACCGGCCCCCGCACCGCGCCAACGCACAGTGATCCGGCTACCCAGCTACGAACAAGTCAAAAGCGACCCGGTGCTGTATGCCCACGCCAGCCGAGTGCTACATCTGGAAACCAACCCCGGCAACGCCCGCGCGCTAGTACAAACACACGGACAAGGCGCCACCGCACGCGACGTATGGATCAACCCGCCCCCCATCCCCTTGAGCACAGCAGAAATGGACTGGGTATACGGCCTGCCCTACGCACGCAGCCCACATCCCAGCTACGCCGACAAGCGCGGGCGACACGACGGCGCAACCAAAATCCCGGCCTGGGAAATGATCCGGTTTTCCGTCAACATCATGCGCGGCTGCTTTGGCGGCTGCACATTCTGCTCAATCACCGAACACGAAGGCCGCATCATCCAAAGCCGCAGCGCAGCCTCGATCATCGAAGAAATCGAGGCCGTGCGCGACCACGTGGCCGGCTTCACCGGCGTCATCAGCGACCTAGGCGGACCAACCGCCAACATGTACCGTCTGGGTTGCAAAAGCCGCGCCATCGAAGCTGCCTGCCGCAAGCCCAGTTGCGTCTACCCCGGCATCTGCGGCAACCTCGTAACCGACCATAAGCCGCTCATCGCCTTATACCGCCGCGCCCGAGCGCTGCCCGGCATCAAAAAAGTACTCATCGGCTCCGGGCTGCGCTACGACCTGGCGGTACGCTCGCCCGAATATGTGCGCGAACTGGCCACGCACCACGTCGGCGGCTACTTGAAAATCGCCCCCGAGCACACCGAAGCCGGGCCGCTGTCCAAAATGATGAAACCCGGCATCGCCACCTACGACCGCTTCAAGACCATATTCGACCAAGCCAGCCAAGCGGCGAACAAGGAGCAATTTCTCATCCCCTACTTCATCGCCGCCCATCCGGGCACCACCGACCAAGACATGCTCAGCCTCGCCCTCTGGCTCAAAGCCAACGGCATTCGCGCCGACCAGGTACAGGCGTTTTATCCCAGCCCCATGGCCACAGCCACCGCCATGTACCACACCGGCCTAAACCCGCTCAAAGGCATCCACCGCGACGACCGCGCCGAGCTGATCGACACCGTCAAAGGCGAACGCCGCCGCCGCTTGCACAAAGCCTTTCTACGCTGGCACGACCCCGCCAACTGGCCACTGCTACGCAACGCCCTCAAACGCATGGGTCATGCCGAGCTAATCGGCAACGGCAAACGCCACCTAATCCCCGCTTGGCAGCCCGCCACTGAACACGGCCATCCACGCCAAACGCCAGGCGAAAATTCATAAGCACATCCACCGCCGCACGACCACCACAGTTCAATGGATTGCCCGTCACTGCCGCGAAAGCGGAACCTCGCGACAATGACAAGAACCAAGCCCTTGCAACAGTCTCTCTCAAAGGGAGGAAAAAATACCAGCAGCCCGTTTTGTCAGACACACCAGTTTCAATCGCGCCCAAGCGCCTTCATCAACCCCACAATCTGCTAGAAAGAGACAAACCATGAAACTCCGCAACATATTCAGCCTTCTCGGCCTAGTCGTCAGTCTGCTACCCGCCATCGCTCCAGCGGCAGAAGACAATTACCCCAATAAGCCCGTCACCCTCATCGTGCCCTACGCGCCCGGCGGCACAACAGACGTAATGACGCGCGCCGTGGCCAGCAGTCTGTCGCGCCAATTCAACCAAAGCGTAGTTATCCTAAACAAGCCCGGCGTCGCCGGCGCCGCGGGCGTGGTGCAAATGAAAACCACGCCACCCGACGGCTACACGCTAACGATGGTACCCGTAGGAGTGTTTCGTGAGCCGCACCTGCGCCAAGTACCCTACGACCCCATTCGCGACCTAACCTACATTGCCTCGGTGCTAACCTACGACTTTGCCGTCACCGTCAAAGCCGACTCACCCCTCAAAGACATGAAACAACTGCTTGATCACGCCAAAACGCACCCTGGCGAGATCACCTACGGCACCCCCGGCAGCTACACCGGCAACCATGTAATACTGGCCCTGCTGGGAAAGCAATACAACGCCGAGTTCAACCACATCCCCTACAAAGGCGACGCCGAAGCCATCAACGCGCTAATGGGCGGCCACATCAAAGCAGCGGTAGTCACCAACAGCGTCTTGCCGCACCTCAAATCTGGCGCCGTGCGCGTACTGGCGACAGCCGACGAAACGCGCAACCCCTTCTTCCCCAATGTCCCCACCCTCAAAGAACTGGGTTACGACGTAGTAGTACCCTCGCCGCTAGGCATTGCCGGCCCAGCCGGCCTGCCCGCCGCCATCGTGCAAAAGCTCGACCAAGGCATCAAAGCCGCCCTGAATGACCCGGAAGTCAAACATGCGGCAGACAACTTCGGCGTGCGCATGTACTACCTCGACCACGACGCGTACACCGCATTCGCCAAAAAAGACTACGCCGACCAAAAAACCGTGATCGGCAATCTAGGCTTGGGCTTATAGACTTACCCTCCGATGCACATCCACATTCTAGGCATCTGCGGCACCTTCATGGGTGGACTAGCGGCGCTGGCGCGCGAAGCGGGGCATACCGTCACCGGTTGCGACGTCGGCGTATACCCCCCCATGAGCGACCAATTACGCGCGCTAGGCATTGATCTAATCGAGGGCTACGACACCAACCAACTGCGCCTGAAGCCGGACGCGTTCGTGGTCGGCAACGTAGTCAGCCGCGCGCGCCTTCCCGACGGCACGCCAAAATACCCGCTAATGGAAGCCATCCTCGACGCTGGCGCACCCTACACCAGCGGCCCACAGTGGCTGGCCGAACACGTACTACAAGGCCGCCACGTGCTAGCGGTAGCCGGCACGCACGGAAAAACCACCACCACGGCAATGCTCACGTGGATCCTGGAACAGGCGAACCTGGAGCCGGGCTTTCTGATCGGCGGAGTACCGCTCAACTTCAACCTCTCGGCGCGGCTGGGAAGCCACGCGGCCAAACAATCCCGTCCGCTATTCGTCATCGAAGCCGACGAATATGACACCGCCTTTTTCGATAAACGCAGCAAATTCATCCACTATCGCCCGCGCACACTAGTGCTCAACAATCTGGAGTTCGATCACGCCGACATTTTTGACGACCTGGCGGCCATTGAGCGGCAATTTCATCACCTGGTACGCACCGTACCGGCTGCGGGCCGCATCATCGTCAACGACCTGGAACAAAGCCTGACGCGCGTGCTGGCCCAAGGCTGCTGGAGCGAGCGGCGCGGTTTTGGCAACGCCATCAGCGACTTCAACGCACATGGCCAAGCATCCGACTTTGAGGTGCAATGCCGCGGCACGTCAGCAGGCCGCGTAACGTGGCCGTTATCAGGCCTCCACAACCAATTGAACGCCCTAGCCGCCATCGCCGCCGCCGAGCACGTTGGCGTCCCCCCATCCGAAGCCACACGCCACCTGCGCTACTTTCAGAACGTGCGCCGCCGCTTGGAAGAACGAGGCCGCCTCAGCGTACCCGGCGGCGAAATCACGGTACTGGATGACTTTGCCCACCACCCCACCGCCATCCGCACCACGGTGGACGGCCTGCGCAGCCAACTGAACGCCGCAGGCAAACAAAGCGAACGCATTCTTGCCGTCTTCGAGCCGCGCAGCAACACCATGAAGCTAGGCGCGATGAAATCGCAACTACCCTGGGCGTTAGAACAAGCCGACCTGAGCTTTTGCCACACCGGCGGCCTGGACTGGAACGCCGCCGAAGCGCTAGCCCCACTAGGCACGCGCGCGCAAGTAGCCGGCAGCGTTGACGAAATCGTGCGGCAAGTCACCGCTGCCGCCCGGGCCGGCGATCATGTCCTGTGCATGAGCAACGGCGGCTTTGGCGGCGTACATCAGCGCCTGTTAGAAGCGCTCTCCAAACAATAGCTGACTACACCTGCCGCGCAAGCGCAAAAAAGAAGAGGCGTCAATACGACAGCGTCATCGCCCGCAAATCAATGCGAACCACCGGTCGATCCAGCGCCGCGCGCGCCGCACGGGCAAACTGCATACCCCAGTCAGCATCGCCCAACAATCGCGCGCCAGCGTCGCGCGCCACCACCAGCACCTTATCGGCCAGCAGCAGCTTACCGGACGCACGCAACGGCTCGCTGCCCAACTCAGTAAACTGCGCGTCGAGCCAATTGCGCGCCTCACCGCTGCTCATCGGCTCGGCATGATCCAGTTCAAAACGCCATTCAACATGCGCATCCTGGGTAACGCAGACTTCGCTTCTCATAACTTGAGGCACTCCTTCAATACGCGCTCGCCACTGTAGTCGATTCCAGCCTCAACGCCCACGCCGAGCACGCACCGCATCAGACAACATTTGCAAAATCGTCTGCGTGCCATCCCAGTCAATACAAGCATCGGTAATGCTCTTGCCGTATTCCAGCTTGCTCACGTCATCCTTGCCAGGCGTAAACTTCTGAGCGCCGCCGTGGATGTAACTTTCGACCATGACGCCGAAAATCTGCATCGAACCGGCGCTGATCTGCCCCGCCACATCACGCGTCACATCGATCTGACGGTCGTGTTGTTTGTGACTATTGGCGTGACTGCAATCAATCATCAGCGAAGGACGCAATCGCGCTGCTCCCAGTTCCTTGCAAGCCGCCTGCACGCTGGCGGCGTCGTAGTTGGGCGCCTTGCCGCCGCGCAGGATAGCGTGGCAGTCGCGGTTGCCCTCGGTGTGAACAATGGCAACCTGTCCGTTTTTATGCACCGACAAAAAGTGGTGCCCGCGCGCCGCGGCCTGAATAGCGTCAGCGACAATACGAATATTGCCATCAGTTCCATTCTTGAAACCGATCGGTGCCGACAAGCCGCTGGCCAGTTCCCGATGCACCTGACTTTCCGTCGTGCGCGCGCCGATTGCCCCCCAACTGATGAGGTCGCCGATGTACTGCGGACTAATCACGTCCAGAAATTCGCTGCCCGCCGGCAAACCGATGCGATTGATGTCAATCAACAACTGACGCGCGATACGCAGCCCTTCGTCGATGCGATAGCTCTCATCCAGATAAGGATCATTGATGAGCCCTTTCCAGCCCACCGTAGTACGGGGTTTTTCAAAATAGACCCGCATCACGATCTCTAACGTATCGGCATAACGGTCGCGCAACGGCTTCAGACGCCGCGCATAGTCCAGCGCCGCCACCGGGTCATGAATCGAACACGGGCCAACAATCACCAGCAGGCGGTCATCCTTGCCGGTGAGAATACGGCGAATAGCCCGGCGAGCATCCGAAACCAGATCTTCCACCGGCGTGCCGCGAATAGGAAAAAAACGAATCAAATCCTCGGGCGGGGGTAGCACGGTAATGTCCTTGATACGTTCGTCGTCGGTCTGGCTGGTGCGCTCGGACGACGAGTTCCAACCATCGGCAATCTGTACGGGCTTGGCATTCATGACGAAAATTCCTTCTTCTGGCACTGAAACGACATAAAAAAACCGCCGGGCTGATGCGTCGGCGGTTTCATCGAAAGAGGTGCTTGCTATGGTTTTGCGTTCACACGCCAGCCTTTCGTCCGCCGGAGACCGGGAACCAAAAGTAAAAACCAAAAATTGCAAGAAATTTCATAACTTCGTGATTGTAGCATAGCCAGCGGAAGTCGCGCTGAACTTCACGCTGTGCCGCCTACTGTCAAGCTGTCGATGCGCAACGTCGGCTGCCCCACGCCGACAGGCACACTCTGGCCTTCTTTGCCGCAGGTGCCCACGCCGGAATCGAGTCGCATATCGTTGCCGATCATGCTGATTTTCTTAAGCGACTCAGGTCCGCTACCGATCAAGGTCGCGCCTTTGATCGGATACTGAACCCGGCCGTTTTCAACCCAGAACGCCTCGCTGGCAGAAAAAACGAATTTGCCGCTAGTAATGTCCACCTGACCGCCGCCGAAGTTAGTCGCATACACCCCCCGTTTAATACTGGCAACGATCTCACGCGGGTCTTTGTCTCCACCAAGCATATAGGTATTGGTCATGCGCGGCATCGGGATGTGAGCATAACTTTCGCGCCGGCCATTACCGGTCGGCGCGACCTTCATCAACCGCGCACTCAACGCATCCTGCAAGTAGCTCTTGAGGATACCGTCCTCAATCAACACATTACGCTGCGTCGCATGCCCCTCGTCATCTACGTTCAAACTACCGCGCCGGTCGGCCAGCGTACCATCGTCCAACACCGTCACACCCTTAGCCGCGACGCGCTGGCCAATGCGCCCGCTGAAGGCGCTGGCCCCCTTGCGATTGAAGTCACCTTCAAGCCCGTGACCGACCGCTTCATGCAAAAGCACGCCGGGCCAACCGGGACCAAGCACAACCGTCATCTCGCCCGCCGGCGCAGGGCGCGACTCAAGATTGAGCAACGCCGCACCAGTGGCCTCATCCACATAGTGGCGAACCACGGCATCGTCGAAATATGCCAACCCGAAACGTCCGCCACCGCCGAATGATCCAACCTCGCGCCGCCCATTCTGCTCGGCAATCACCGTAACCGACAAGCGCACCAAAGGCCGCACGTCAGCAGCCAGCGTCCCGTCAAGCCGGGCAATCAACACCACGTCATATTCGCTCGCCAAACCCGCCATCACCTGCACAATGCGCGGATCCTTGGCTTTGGCCAGTTCCTCAACACGCTCCAAAAGCGCCACCTTGGCCACGCTGTCAAGTGTGTAAATCGGATCAATCTCGCTATACAGCACACGGCTTCTGGCAATCTGCCGTGCAGGCAGCTTGACACGTTGGTTCTGTGCCGCGGCGCCAATTGCGCGCACAGTCTGCGCCGCATCAGCCAGTGACGCCGCCGAAATGTCGTCAGAGTAGGCGAAAGCGGTCTTCTCGCCCGCCACCGCCCGCACACCGACGCCCTGATCAATGGAAAAACTGCCGGTCTTAACGATGCCTTCTTCCAAGCCCCAGCCTTCGCTGCGTGTGTACTGAAAGTACAAATCGGCATCATCCACCTTGTGCTGCGCAATCAGCGACAAGGCACGCCCCAGTTCGGACTCGGTTAAACCGAAGGGTTGCAGTAGCACACGGCTGGCAATTGCCATCCGCTCGATAGTGGGTTCACGAGAAATCATGTTGATGATTGTACGAGAGGAAACGCACTCGCACTCAGAGCCTGTGAATGAATCTGGCGCGTCCGCGGCCAAGTCGCCAAAACGTGTCCAATTCTCTAGCACAAAGCGCAACAATACCTCATTGAAGTGCGAACATTTGCTTTCGACTATCGGGGGCGTCCTTGCGACATGAGCGGGCTTGAGACAGGTTTACTCACAAGCTCTCAGCTCAAAAAAAACGCCCGGCCATTCCTGGCCGGGCGTTTCTCGCTGTAACAGCCTGACAATGTCCTACTTTCACACGGGTATCCGCACTATCATCGGCGCTAAGGCGTTTCACTGTCCTGTTCGGGATGGGAAGGAGTGGGACCACCTCGCTATGGTCATCAGGCATAACTTTTTGCCGCCTTGACTCCGCTGAGTCAAAACAACCAATTCATAGAGCAAATCAGCTTTAACTTGAATACGTCGCTTGGCACATAAAACCTTGATCAACCTATGGTCAAAGTTATAGGGTCAAGCCGCACGAGCAATTAGTACTGGTTAGCTTAATGCATTGCTGCACTTCCACACCCAGCCTATCAACGTCCTGGTCTTGAACGACTCTTTAGGGGGCTCAAGGCCCCGGCAGATCTCATCTTGAAACGAGTTTCCCGCTTAGATGCTTTCAGCGGTTATCTCTTCCGCACTTAGCTACCCTGCGATGCCACGGGCGTGACAACAGGTACACCAGGGGTGCGTCCACTCCGGTCCTCTCGTACTAGGAGCAGGCTTTCTCAAATCTGCAGCGCCCACGGAAGATAGGGACCAAACTGTCTCACGACGTTTTGAACCCAGCTCACGTACCTCTTTAAATGGCGAACAGCCATACCCTTGGGACCGGCTACAGCCCCAGGATGAGATGAGCCGACATCGAGGTGCCAAACACCGCCGTCGATATGAACTCTTGGGCGGTATCAGCCTGTTATCCCCAGAGTACCTTTTATCCGTTGAGCGATGGC
>JAITMV010000121.1 GCA_031277295.1 Burkholderiaceae bacterium
TGGGCGAACAGGGTCTTGCCAACGTTCACGGCTACTCCTCGGGGTTGTCAACCCCGAGAAGCTACGCAAATTCTGGACGGCGAAGTTCAAATCGGCACCAAACAAAATCACCTCGAAAGCCGCGTCAATGCTTGTTCTCTGACTCGGCGCGGGCCATTTAACCGGACACTACTGTTAGGGAACCTCTGAGCAATTCACTACCGTTCGGGCTGAAGCTCTGTCGAAGTCCTTGATTTTCATGGGGATTCCCTTCGACAGAGCTTCAGGGCGAACGGAATTAATCAGAGGTTCCTTAGCATCCATGCGCCTTCGCGGGAATGACGAAAGATGAGGCGGCGCCAATCAGATGAGGCCGCATCGGTTTCATGCGTCGCGGGTGAGGCGTGGACGTTATGGAAAACCAAGATGAAACCAAAACCGTCCTAAATCTCCAAGTTATCAATCAACCGCGTGCTGCCCAACCGTGCCGCGCCCAGCGCCACCAGGTTGCCGGCGCCGTCGCCGGCCTGCGGCGGCAGCAGGTCGGTACGGCGGCGCACACTCAAGTAATCAGGCTGCCAGCCGCGCGCGGCCAGTTGTGACTGCGCGGCGGCCTCCAACGCCGGCAGCCGCTCAGGCAGGACGTGCGCGGCGGCCAAGGCGTCGCGGGCCAAGGCGCGCAATGCCAAGGACAGTTGCAGCGCCTCGACGCGCTCGGCTTCGCTCAGATAGCGGTTGCGCGAAGACAAAGCCAGACCGTCGTCGGCGCGCGCGATCTCGCCGGCCACGATATCGATCAGTAGCGCGAACTGCCGCGTCATCGAACGCACTACCATCAACTGTTGGTAGTCCTTCTTGCCGAACACCGCCACGCCGCGCGTCTTGCCGGCGAATACGGCCATGAACAGCTTCATTACCACCGTGCAGACGCCGGTGAAAAAACCGGGGCGAAACTGGCCTTCCAGCAGGCCGGCCAGCGCCGGATCGGGCGTTAGCTTGAAAGTCTGCGGCTCCGGGTACAGGTCGGCCTCGCGCGGGGCGAACAGCACGTCGCAGCCGGCTTGCTTTAGCGCGGCGCAGTCGGCCTCGAAGGTGCGCGGGTATTGGTCAAAATCTTCGTGCGGCAGAAATTGCAGCCGGTTGACGAAAATGCTGGCCACCAGCGCGTCACCCAGCGGCTTGCCCTTGGCCAGCAACGACAGATGCCCGGCGTGCAGGTTGCCCATGGTGGGCACGAAGACGGCTCGATCAGCGTGGCGCAACGTGTGGCGCAACTCGGCGATGGAATGGACGATTTGCATGGGAGACGGGCGGGTGCGTTGGTGCGCAGTCTACGGCCATTGCTCCGGTTTCGTCTCAGGACGGATAAATTAAACTTGAAGCATGAACTCGCACCGGCTTGAGATTTTTTTGAATGCGGCGCTCGCTCACTTAAACCAGGCGGCGGTGCCTGTTGAAGGTGCTGCCGCACCGTGGATTTTGTTTTTTTCCATCAGCGATGGCGTCAGCCGGGCGCGGACCATCACGGCCCGAGGCGCGGTTCTAAGCGAAGCTTGGCAACGCGGCACTACCGAAGTGCGCAACCTCGTCAAGCGGCGCCAGATTGACGTTCGCTGGCTGCGCATCGATCATGTCGACGTGATCGAAAAAATGACCTGGGCTGAGTTGCGCGAACGCCTGAAATCGACCAAACGCAACTACTTCCGCTTTGGCATATCGCTGGACGCCGCCTGCCGCAACGCCTTCTTAGAAACCGAGTTGAACGGCAACGCCATGCTCAACGGCGGCGCGGACATTGCCTGGTGCGAGGTCAACGACCGAAACTTTCTGCGCTACGCCAAACGTCGGCACGGACTCGACGCGGTGGATTTTGGCGATCAGCAGGCGGTATGGACATTTTCCTCGCGCGGACTGCTGATGGGCGACGGCACCCTGGTTCACCGGCTCAACGGGCCAGGGCTGGACATGGGCCGGCGGCCCGTCATGGACAAGATCGGACCGCCCGACAATGCGGGCCGGCGCGCGCTCGAAAAGCTGACGCTTGCCGACGTCGAGCGCCTGATTGCCTCCAGCAGCGCCTATCTGGCCGGCGAGGTCAAGGAAGACGGCCAATTTCGCTACGGCTGGCATCCCTGCTTTGACCGCCCGATCAACACCTACAACACGCTGCGCCACGCCAGCTCGCTGTACGCCACCATCGAAGGCTGGGACGTAACGCGCGACGACAAGGTCAAGGCGGCCATCGACCGCAGCCTGGGCTATCTGACGCAAAACCTGATCAAGCCGGTCACCTTGCCTTCGGGCGAGCCGGCGGCGGTGCTGGTCGAAATCAATGGCGAAATCAAACTCGGCGGCAACGCTGTCTGCATACTGGCCCTGGTCAAATACACCGAACTGACCGCTGACCAGCAATACCTGCCCCTGCTGGATCAACTGGCGGCGGCGATACTGCACATGCAAAACCCCGAGACGGGCGGCTTCGTTCACGTGCTGCAATACCCGTCGCTGGAAGTCAAGGATACGTTCAGAACCATCTACTACGACGGCGAGGCCGCGTTTGGCCTGATGCGCCTGTACGGACTGACCCAGAACCCGCGCTGGATCAACGCGGTCGAACGCGCGTTGGGCCATTTCATCGACAAACAGCACTGGAAGGCGCACGACCACTGGCTGAGCTACTGCGTCAACGAAATCACCAAGCACCGCCCCGAGCGCGCTTATTTCGAGTTCGGGATACGCAACTTCGTCGGCCACCTGAACTTCGTCATGGAACGCATCACCACCTTCCCGACGCTGCTGGAGCTGATGATGGCCGCCGAGCAAATGGTGTCCCGTCTCAAAAGCGACCCCAAGAACGCCGAGCTGTTGCAGCAAGTGGACGTTGCAAAGTTCTATGACGCGCTGGAAAAGCGCGCGCACTACATGCTCAACGGCCACTTCTGGCCCGAATTGGCGATGTTCTACGCACGGCCCGAAGCAATCGTCGGCAGCTTTTTCATCCGGCACCATGCATTTCGGGTACGCATCGACGACGTCGAGCACTATCTGTCGGGGTATGTGGCGTATCGGAAGTATCTGCTCTCCGCTGCAACCAATGACCAGCTTGGCAGAGAGGCAAACCGTTCATCATGATTCTCGTCACGGGTGGCGCCGGGTATATTGGCTCGCATACATGCGTCGCGCTGTCGGAAGCCGGCATTGAATATGCCGTGCTTGATAATTTCTGCAACAGCGATCCCAGCGTATTGGAGCGGATTCAGTCCATTACCGGCCGAGCGTTTCCATTTTTTGAAGGCGACGTTCGCGACGACTCGCTGTTGCGCCACATATTTGAAGAGCAAAAATTCTCAGGGGTAATTCATTTTGCCGGGCTCAAGGCGGTCGCGGAATCGGTTGAACGGCCATTGGACTATTTCGACGTCAACGTGGCCGGATCGCTTGCTGTGCTGCGGGCGATGGTTCGGGCAGGCTGCAAGCGACTGGTATTTTCTTCATCCGCCACCGTTTACGGCAATGCACCCACCATGCCCTTGACC
The DNA here is from genome assembly GCA_031277295.1 of Burkholderiaceae bacterium. Taxonomy (GTDB): domain Bacteria; phylum Pseudomonadota; class Gammaproteobacteria; order Burkholderiales; family Burkholderiaceae_C; genus Ottowia. The sequence goes on from JAITMV010000121.1 coordinate 3,516, forward strand.
GAAGACATGCCCTGCGCGGCCATCAACTCCTATGGCCGCACCAAACTGATGGTGGAAGAAATATGCGCCGACTTGGAACAATCCGATCCGTCGTGGCGGATCGCGCGGCTGCGATACTTCAACCCCGTGGGCGCGCATCAAAGCGGCCTCATTGGAGAGAATCCGCGCGGCATCCCTAACAATCTTATGCCCTTTGTGGCACAAGT
>JAITMV010000175.1 GCA_031277295.1 Burkholderiaceae bacterium
AAAGCCGTTCGAGATAACCAAGCGAATGGTCTGGGAAGCGTATAAACGTGTGTGCGAGAAGAAAGGTTCCGCAGGCATTGATGACCAGACGATTGAGGCGTTTAGCCAGAATGCGCAACGCAATCTGTACAAGCTCTGGAATCGCATGGCGTCAGGGACGTACTTTCCGCCAGCCGTCAAACGGGTAGAAATCCCCAAGGCGGATGGAGGCGTGCGGCCCTTGGGAGTACCGACGGTATCCGATCGGATCGCGCAAACGGTCGTGAAGATGGCTTTCGAGCCGGAAGTGGAGCCTTATTTCCACGCAGACTCGTATGGTTATCGGCCCAACAAATCAGCGCATCAGGCGGTAGGCATGGCGCGGCAGCGATGCTGGCGCAGTGACTTCGTTCTGGACGTTGATATCAAGGGGTTCTTCGATAACATCGATCACGAATTACTGATGAAGGCGGTGTGTAAACACACGTCGAATCCTTGGGTAAGGTTGTACATTCGAAGATGGTTGGTCGCTCCAGTTCAGCATGATGATGGACGGTTGGAGGAGCGAAACAAAGGCACGCCGCAAGGGGGAGTTATCAGCCCGTTGCTGGCGAACCTTTACTTGCTGTTAGCGGCTGCGTAAATCCGCCTAAATCTGGCGTCGAGACATGGCGGCGTCAAATGGGGTTGTGAGGGTATGGACTGGCGGCGAGTAAAAGGGCCGAGTTCATCGGCCCTTGATATGACGCTTGCGCGGGTCAGAAGGGTTCGCTGGGGTTGGCGCCGGGTCTGGGAACGCAGGGGAACTCGGTGATGCGTTGCTGGCGGTATTGATCAAGCAAGGCGATTTCATAGTGCGCCCAGATGCGGTCACGCAGATCGTCGAGCAGTTCGATGACGGCCATGGCTTGCTGTGGTGACCAGCCGGGGTCGATCAGCAAGTTCAGGCCGCGGGCCAAGCCCGAAGGTTGATGCCAGCCGGTCATGACGGCTCCTTGGATTTGCGCTTGCGGTTTTTAGCGTTGGCGCGTTCCTGGGCTTCCTTGTGGCGGTAGGAGTGGCCCATGATGGGGATGATTTCGGCGTGATGCACGAGGCGGTCGATCATGGCGACCACGCAGGCGGCGTTGGGGAAGACCTCTGACCATTCGGTAAAGGACTTATTGGTGGTGATGAGGGTGCTTTTTTTCTCGTGCCGGCGGTTGATCAGTTCGAAGAGCAGGTCGGCGTGACGGTTGGAGTAAGAGAGGTAGCCGACTTCGTCGATGACCAGCAGCTCGGGCGCGGCGTAGCGGCGCAGGCGGTAGCGTAGCGCCGAGTCGCTGTCGAGCGCGGCCAGTTCGCCCAACAACTGTCCGGCGGTAGTGAACAGGACGGTGTGGCCTTGCACGGCGGCGTGGTGGGCGATGTTTTGGGCGATGGTGGTTTTGCCCAAGCCGGATGGGCCGACCAGGATGACGTTGGCGGCCGATTGCAAGAACTCCAGCGTCATCAACTCGTCGATGGCGGCGCGCTCGCATTGTTCGGGCCAAGCCCAGTCCAAGTCGGCCAGGGGTTTGAAGCGTCCAATGCGCGCGGCGCGCAGACGCCGATCCAGCGAACGCTTGGCGCGTTCGGCCTCTTCCCAGGCCAGCAAGGGGTCGATCCAAGGGGCCTGGGCGCACTGTTCCCAATGGGCCAGCAGGCCGTACAGATGCAAGGCGCCAGCGCGTTGGCGGCGCGGGTCAAGAGCGCTCATCGGGGGTCTCCATCAGACGGTCGTAGGGTTCGAGGCGATGCGCGCGCACGGGGACGTCGCGCTGCTTGATGTGTTCGGGCAAGGCCACGGCGATGGGCACGGCGGCGCGGCGCGCCAGGCGGCGTTGCTCCAAGGCCCGGCGCACGGCGTTCGGATGCGCCACGCCACGGGCCAAGGCATCGGCGATGGCGGCATCGAGTTCGGCCGCGCCGTAGTGATCGAGCCAGTCCTCAAGGGTTCGGGTCAGCCGCGCCAGGGGCTCGCCGCGCTCGGCGCCCTGGCGCAGCAGTTCGGCGGCGGCGGGCACGGCCGCGGCCAGACGGTTCACGCCGCGATGGGCGCCGGCGCGCGCCTTGTGCGCGGCCAGTTCGGCGATATGGCCGGGCGCCTCGACCTGCTGGCCTCGGTCGTAGGATCGCGCATGGGTGGCCAGCACGGTCTGCCCATCAAGGACGCGAACCTGATGGGCGCTGGCGGTAACCGTCAATGTGCGGCGCACGTAGGCGTGGGGAACCGAGTAATCGTTCAGATCGAAGCGCGCGTAAGGGGTCTTGCCCACGGACACGGCGCGGATCTCATCGGTGGGCGCGGGCCAGTCAGGCAGCGCCAGCAGGTGCTCGCGCTCCTGGGCGAAGGCTTCTCGCACGGTCAAACGGGTGTCTTGCGGGTGCTTACGGTCGCTGGCCTGCCCATCGGCCCAGGTCTGCGCCTGGGCGTTCAGATCATCGAGCCCGCCGAAGGTTCGCCCGGCGAAGAAGGCGGTTCGAACGTAGCCAATGGCGCGCTCGACGCGGCCCTTCTCGTTGCCTCGGGCCACGGCCACCGGAAGCGGCTCGACGCGGTAGTGCGCGGCCAGGGCCAGCAAGGCGGGATTGAAGCGGATGGCGTTGCCCTGGCGTTCGAGCACCGCACTCTTGAGATTGTCGTACAGGGCGATGCGCGGGGCGCCCTGCCACTGTTCGAAGGCGGCCACGTGGCCACGCAAAAAATTCTCCATGCGCGCATCCAGATAAAAGCGCAGGAAGATCTGGCGCGACCAGGACAGCACCATCACAAAGCCCATCAAGGGGCGGCGCGCGCGCCCGATTTGCAGGTGGCCAAAGTGCGCCCAATCGACCTGGCACTGTTCGCCCGGTAAGGTGGACAGGCGCAGATACGCTTCGGATGCGGGGCGTGGCCGGTACCGGGCGATCAGGTGGCGGAAGTGATCGGGCCGGCCGGGATAGCCGCGCTCGCGCACCATGCCGTATAGGCGGGCCGCGGTCAGGGTGGGGAATTGTTCCAAGGTTTTATGGATAAAGGGCAGGTACGGGTCGATGGCCGAGGCGCGAAGGATCGGCCCGAGGCGCGGCAACCCGGCCTGGGCCAGCACGCGGGCGACGGTGTCGCGGTGCAGGCCCAGTTGGGTGGCGATAGTGCCCACGCGCCAGCGTTCGGCGTGGTAGTAGCGCAGGATGCTCGCTTGCTGTTCAGGGGATAGGCTCATGGGGATACAGGCTGCGGTTCGAAGGTGAAGGGCGGCGAATCCGGCGGCGCAAAAAGTCCAGGCGCACCCACCGTGGCAAAGGGCAGTGGCAGCGCCAGCAATGCCAGAATGGCGGCCCGGATCGCGGTGGCGCCGGTTCAGCAGCCAGTGAAACAGGCGCGGGCACGGGCGGGGAACCCTGATGCGTCACTTTCTGTTGTTTGGCCCGGTATCGGCGTTGGCGCTGCGCGTGGGCCATGCGCCCGCGCGGGCTGGCTTGGTAACGCCCGCTGGCGGCGCGCAACGTCAGGCGCCGCGCCTGATCGGCGCACGCGCTAGAGCAGTAGCGCTGGCCCCGGTCGCAGTGGCTGCAAATGAGCACGGCCGCGCGGCAGCCCGCGCACAGGTAACGGCGTGCGGCCAGTTCCATGGGATATCCGGCCCATGGGGACTCGACGGCGCATCGCGCTTCGTGAAATACTTGGCGGGCAACACTCCCGTCTGGGCGTGGGGCGCGGCATCGGTGAGAACTTGGTCGTTTGGGCCGGTGTCGCGCCTGCTTTGACCACAGGCGAACGCCGTTTTACCGCGCCCACGCGCGCAAGGCCAATCCCCACTATCCATTGCTCGAACGCCAGCGGCTTGCCCGCCGCAGACGGCGCCGCGCGCTCAGGGGCGTTTCCAGTCGCCCTTCGGGCTCCTTCCAACGCCCCTGAGCGCAAAACCTTTCAACTCAAAATTGATCACGCCGAAAAATCAACGCATTCAAGCCCCGTCTCGACGCCAGATTTGTGCGGAATTCAACCGCCGTTGACACTTGCACTATGTATTCGATCAATGGATGGCGAGGACTTATCCGGGCGTTCCGTTCGAGCGGTACGCCGACGATATCGTCATTCACCTCAAAAGCGAGGCTCAGGCCAAGCGGTTGAGGCAACACCTGGAAGAAAGAATGGCGCAATGCAACCTGGCGTTGCATCCGGTCAAGACGAAGATCGTCTACTGTAAGGATGCAGACCGCAAGGGGCATTATCCGAATATCGGCTTCAAATTTCTTGGATTTGATTTCAGACCAAGGGGTGCCAAGAATCGGTTCGGCAAGCTGTTCTGCAACTTCCTCCCGGCGACCAG
>JAITMV010000179.1 GCA_031277295.1 Burkholderiaceae bacterium
CGCCGCCGGCAGCGCCATCCGCGCCCTGGGCAACCCGGACGATCCGGCGGCGACGTTCGCGAGTGACTTCCTTAGCTCATTCATACCAGCGCCGCAGCCACTCAACCCGCTTGACCCCAACACCGCCCCAGCCGAACCGGGCGCTGACCCGCTGGGCGAGTTCATCGCCCAAAACCAGGAGGCTTGGAATCAGCGGGCAGCTGATCAGCAGGTTGCGCAAACCGCAGGCGGCATGAGCGGTGTGGACGGCGCGGACAACAGCATCTCAGCGCCCGGCGCCGATGGAAATGTATCGATTCAGGACACCGGCGCGCCTGAGTCCGCCGACCCGTTGGGCGAGTTCATCGCGCAAAACCAGGAGGCTTGGGATCAGCGCTACGAGAACTACCAACAGATAGTGGACGAATTCACCCAAGCCGGTGATCGTCCTGTCGCTGATGGCATTGACGTTGCGGGGCCGGGATTGGGCTATGACCCCTACACATTCGAGTTGATCGACAGGGAACAGCAGCGCGTTCAATCCCTCAAAACCGGTGCGGGCGTGCTGGTTGACAAAGAGACCTTGCGCTATTTTGATGCGCTTGCGCGCGAAGTGAATGATCCACGCGCTCCGTTTGGCTCCGTGATGAAGACCTTTGATGCCGGGGTTGAGCAAATGGAGGGACGTATCATGGCGGGTGGCTACAAGAGCTATGACAAGCCTGTTCCCGCTGCTGAGCAGGACAAAGTGCTTCAATTGCAGGCGCTCAGTGCGAATGACATGGATGCGGTCAACTCGGCGCTCGGCAGATACTACGAGGCCTATGACAGCATGCGCGGCGATATGGATAGGCTGCGCATGGCGAGCACGCCCGAAGTCTTGAGCTTTGCGCAAGCCTATGGACAGTTAAACGAAAACCAGCGCGGCTATGTGCTGGCCAACATTGCCAACAACGCGGTGCAGTCGTCGGAGTACATGGACTACTATCGCGCTAGCGGCTATCTGCGCGATACGGACAAGCCGCTGGAAGGCTCAGTAGCGCCGTGGGAACTGGTTGATCCGCGCTCGGTAGCTCGCGCAGTAGGATCGGTAGCGCGCGGCGCAGGGGAGCTTGCGGTTTCGGGGGTGAGGTTGGCGGGCGCTGGGGCTAGGGGTGTTGAGGCAAGGGGGGCTACAAGTAATCTTGGCACGTCTGATGCGCTTTTGCCAGACGCAGACTTCCTTGGCCGGGGTGTGGTTAGATCAGATTTGACAGATCATTTAGTTAATGCGACTACATCTGGAAAGCAGATTTCAGGCGGGCACGACCTCAATAACTTCACTACAGCATTAAATGATGCAGGTGGATCTATTGTTTCCAAAATTGAAACAGCCCCCGGAATTTATGAAGTTAAGTATCAATTACCCAATGCAGCAAAACTAGCAGTCAAGACCATTTATGATCCAGCCGTATATCCGAATATGTTGGATATGGCCAATACTGCGGCCAGTAAAGCATTATATCAATATCAGTCAACAGGAAATATTTCACAAGTAGTTGTTGTCGATGGAGTAAATTTTAGTGTACCAATTAGGATACAAAATGGTCAACCCTATGTACCAACCGCCTACCCTGTAGGAGTCGAAAAATGAAGTGGGGACATCTTGAAGAAATAGAATCCCAGAAAAAACTACTTTACTGGGTTTTAATGCATATGCTTCCAACTTATGATGATCGTCCGATTGATCGCTGGTTGAAGGATATTTTTGTCAGTGGTGGAGGATTAAGTGGTGATCCTGGGTGGGAAATAGAACATATTTCAGAGAAATCTGATTATGATGTTTATCGCGTTTGGGCGGACCCTGAAATGAGTGGAATAGAGCCAGCAGAAACCATCTATAGCGCAGAGGTTGTCCGTCATGCTATATGGGAATCGTTGTTAGCACTTAGCGAAACCTATCCAAATAAAGCGAAAGAGGTACAAGAAATAATTTTTCGCTATAATCTTTGCGCCAAAGATGGAAACCACAGCCCGGTAGGTTGGGTTGAGCTATAGCGAAACCCAACAATCGGATGGATCACAAACGTTGGGCATCGTTACACTCAGCCCAACCTACCGCGCTCTGTGGGTCGCCAATCCATCGTATATACAACGACAGAAGATATATCTGTTCTCCGTTCTACGGCAGCTGATACCTCGCAGAATTTGAGCCTTCCCGAGTCCGCTAGAGGCTCCGGTGGTGGAATTCAATTTTTTACAAACAATCGCAACGTTTTTCAACCTATTGGACAATAATGATGACCCCCTCTCTAATTTCAGGCGCTTCATATCGCTTAGCGAATGACACAAAAATCGGAAACTGTATATTTAAAAATGGAGAAGTCGTAATTTATACGAGTGGAGGATACAGTCATTACGATGATTGCTATATTTATCACTTCATTAATTCTGTTGGGGAAAAACGTATATGCGTATCTCAAACAGAGCTAACCGGAGTTGAGATAGAAAATTTCGATAAAATCGCAGGAGCGTAATTGGATGGACTCGCCCAAGCCGAGGCGTCGAAGCGCCACGGTGGCATCCTATAAGGGTGATTAACTAACGACAGGACCGTAGCCCGGTAGGTTGGGTTGAGCTATAGCGAAACCCAACAATCGGATGGATCACAAACGTTGGGCATCGTTACACTCAGCCCAACCTACCGCGCTACCGCGCTTTCGCCGATTATCTGCGCCGCCTCCATGCCTTCATGCGCGCCAACGGCGAGGAATTGTGGCCGAGCAAGCACGACGACCCCTACGCCCTGTGGCTGCGCAAGTCCAGCGACCCCCAGGAGCGCGCGCGTCAGACCTATGCGGGAGGAGTTGTACCGCGCCGAGCCAAAATACCAAACGCGCGAACAGATATTCGGAATATTGGATACGCTGAGGGCGCGCTGACGCCTCAGGGTCGTCATCGCCGTTACCGCGCAATGTCGCAATCCCAGCATCCATCGCCTGAAGCCGGTATTACGCTTCGTTGCATCACGACCTGTGCGCTGGCACATCAAGTCTGGTAATCGGTCTCACAGGCCGCTGCACATCTGGCGCGCCTGGCTCATCAGGGCGTCCCGATGTTCGGGCGCAGCGATTGCAACCAGCGCATGCACGCGTTCGCGCAAGCCGCGGCCACGCAATTGGGCCACGCCGTGTTCGGTGACGACGAGGTCCACGTCGCTGCGCGCCGTGGTCACGGGGCCGGACAACTGTGCCGTGATCTTGCTGTCGCCGCGCCGACCGGTGGAGGCCAAGGCGATGATCGAAGTACCTCCGGTCTGGACGGCGGCGCGGACAAAGTCCACTTGTCCGCCCACGGCGCCGATGTAATCCGCGCCGATGGCCTCCCCGTTGACCTGCCCGCTAAGGTCTACTTCAAGGGCCGAGTTGATCGATACGAGACGCTTGACTTTGGATAGCGTCGAAATGTGGTGCGTGTAGCTGGTCGGGCATAGGCGCAATGCCGGGTTGCGGTCGGCAAAGCGGTATAGCTTCTCGGTACCCAGTAGCACGCCAGCGACCGAAACGCCGGGATCAATGCCCTTGTGCGCGTTGGTGACGGCGCCTTTTTCAATCAAATCGACGACCGAGTCGCCGATCATGCCTGAATGGATACCCAGTTCACGCCGGTTGCCAAGCATGGCCATGATCGCCTCGGGCACCGAGCCAATGCCGACTTGCAAGGTGGAACGGTCCGCAATGAACGGCTCCAGATGCGAGGCAATCCGCGCCTCCAGATCGCCAAAGGCGGCGGTGGGCAACTCAATCGGGCGGGTATCGGAGGCAATGGCGACTGTGATTTCGCTTGCGCGCAGCGGCTGCTCGCACGGCGTCCAGGGCACATGCGGACTGACCTCGGCGATTACGACGCGGGCGTGACTGATGGCCGCGCGCAGATAGTCGTTGACTAGCCCGAAGCTGTGCTCACCCCGCTCATTGGGCGGGCTGACGAGAAGCATCACTACGTCGCTGCGCAGAATGCCGTCGTGTAGCAAGCTTGCGATGGCGGATATATGGCACGGAACGGGGTCAAGCGCACCGACGCCGACAAGCTTGCGCAGAGTACCTATGCCGCCGATGCCTTTGAACTTCAAGTGATCGGCATGTTCGGCGGAGAAGGTATTGGAAAAACCGGAACCGAAAAACAGGCTGGCGCCGGAAAACTGGGCACGCTGCTGAACCAGCTTGCGCGTCAGACCGAGCGGTTCGCCGGTTCCTTGGCCAAAAATGATCGCGTCACCCGCACGAATGTAGTCCGATAGGTCAAGTTGATCGATGGAGCTTAGTTGAATCATGCGGCGCTCCAAGTCGCGGCTTGTTGCACGGCAGAAGGTCGCTTGAGTCGCGACTGATCGACTATCCCAGCCTCGAAATCGCGGGCGCCGACACCCTGCGCGGTAGCTTCTGGCAAATCGATGACGCGGCGATCAGCGTCAAAACGCGGGAATTTGACCATCAGGTCAGCACGGTTGGCTGGAGCGAAAAACAGACAGTGAATCATGTGAAGAGGCTGCTGAGGAGGTGGTCGAAATTATCCTGGATTGACTCCGTCATCCCGGTGAAAACGGGAAAGCGAGACCGCAGGCCGAAGTTTCGCTAAAGCGAAGCTTCGAGGAACGGCCATCCAGGGACGTTGGGTCCAGCGCCGACTCTTGAGTGAGCACCCCTTGGATTCCCTCTTTCGCGGGAATGACGATGGATAGTTTTGTGGCGAAAAATCTTAGGTTAGCACCTATGAGCCTGCGCGGGAATGACGAAAAGGGGCACGGAAATGACGAAAGATGAGGCGGCGCCACTCAGGTGAGGCCTCGGCAAGCAGGTGGCCGCAATGCATTCACCCTGGTGCATTGGCCGGAAAGTTCAGGCCACGGTATTGCGGGCATCGGGCAAAGAAAAAATCGAGCGAATGACCGGCGGCCGCTTGCCGGAATCGGAAGGCGGCATGGGCATGGATCATCTCACTTGGGCCATGCCGATGGCCGCCAGCAGGCTGGCCGGGTCGGCTTGGCCGCTGCCGGCGATATCGAATGCGGTGCCATGGTCAGGGCTGGTGCGTACCAGCGGCAAGCCGAGAGTGACGTTCACTCCCCGCTCCACGCCCAGGTATTTGACTGGAATCAGCCCCTGGTCGTGGTACATCGCCGCCACGACGTCGAACTCGCCGCGCCGGGCGCGCATGAAGATGGTGTCGGGCGCAAATGGGCCTTGGGCGTTGATGCCCTCGGCGCGGGCGCGGGCAATGGCGGGGGCGATGATGTCGATTTCCTCGCGCCCAAGCAAGCCGCCTTCGCCCGCGTGCGGGTTCAGCCCAGCGACGGCGATACGCGGCACACGGTTCAGCGCGGTGGCCAACGATTGATGGGCGATGCGCAGGGTCTGGACGATATTGTCTTCGGTGACCTGTGCGATGGCGGCGGCCAGCGGCAGGTGGATGCTGAGCAGCACGACGCGCAATTCGTCATTGGCCAGCATCATGCGTACCGGCACGTCTCTCATCGGGCGATTCAGGAAAGCAGCGCATTCAGCTTGCAACAGTTCGGTGTGACCGGCAAAGGCGTCGTAAGGCGGCCCGGCGGCGGCCAGCGCCTGTTTGTGCAACGGCGCGGTGACCAGCGCCGCGATCTGCCCGCGTAGCGCGGCGCGCGCGGCCCAGACCACGCAGTCACCCGCCATGCGCCCGGCTTGCGCGCTGACGCGGCCTATCGGCGGCAGGTCAACACGTGCCAGCACTTGCAGCACCGGCACGCAGCGCGGCGGCGTTTGCCAGGCGTCGTCGGGCTGTTCAATCTCGGCTACCGGCAGGCTCACCCCGGTATCGCCTTGCACCGCGGCGCAAGCGCGGCGCAGCGCGGCCACGTCGCCGACGACGAAGCAGCCGCGCGTTTGATCGGGCGCGTCGCGGAACGCCTTGGCAATAATCTCCGGCCCGATGCCGGCAGGGTCGCCCAAGGTGATGGCGATAGGCAGTGCAGTCATGCCGGGCTGTCGATGTCGATGAACTGGTGCTCGATGCCCAGTTGCGCGGCCACGTGCGCGGCCATCGCGGGGGCGCCGTAGCGCTCGGTGGCATGGTGGCCGCAGGCGTAAAAGACGACGCCGCATTCACGCGCCAGATGCACCTGCGGCTCGGACAACTCGCCGGTGATGAAGGCTTGCGCGCCGGCGGCGATGGCGGCCTCGAACCAGTCTTGCGCGCCGCCCGAACACCAGGCGATTTTTCGGATGGCTTGCGGCGCTTGTCCGACGTGTGTGACGGGCCGATTCAACACTTGCTCCAGATGCCGCGCCAGCGCATCGGCATCGGCAAAAAACTGGCCGTCGCTGCGCTGGCCGATGCAACCCAGTTCGTATTCGCCAAAACGCCCGTTCGATGTCAGACCCAGCCGCTGGCCAAGCTGCGCGTTGTTGCCGAGCGTGGGGTGCGCATCCAGCGGCAGGTGGTAGGCCAGCAGGTTGATGTCGTGCGCGAGCAAGCGTCCCAGACGCTCTTTCATCCAGCCGGTAACGCGCCCGTCCTGCCCGCGCCAGAACAGGCCGTGATGGACGAAGAGGGCGTCGGCCCCGGCGTCGATGGCGGCGTCAATCAGCGCCCGGCTGGCGGTGACGCCGCTGACGAGCCGGCGCACGCGCGGCGCGCCTTCGACTTGCAGGCCGTTGGGAGCGTAGTCCTTGAAACGCTCGGGTTGCAACTCGGCGTCGAAGGCGGCGATCAGCGCCGCGCGCTCGGCGCCGGTGGCGGGGGAGTGGGAGGTTGAGGCAGGCATGGCACGCATTGTCGGCCATGCGATGCGCCGCTTGAAGCGTCCTCAATGCCCCGAATGACCGTTCATCGGCGCGTTCTGCTCCATCGGCATGGCGTGCGAGGCCGGCCCTTGCCAGCCCAGCAGCCCCGGATCGGCCATGCCCAGAATCATGGCCACGTGGCCCAGGATCAGAAATGCGGCGACGTAAGCGGCATGACGGCCCAGTTTTTGCTCCGGCGTGCGGTGGCGGTTGATCAGCCCCAGATCCTGCAACGCCACCAGCAGCAGCGGAATGCCGCCCAGCAGATAGGCCGCCACCGCCAGCACGTCCAGCGCCGTGCGCCACTGGCCGGCGGCGGTAATTGGCAGCACCGCCG
>JAITMV010000030.1 GCA_031277295.1 Burkholderiaceae bacterium
TTGACGTAGTGCTTCATGCCCTCGCCACCGGCGTAGGCGCGGGCGAATTCAAAGGTGCGGTACCAGTTGACGTGGATGCCCGCCAGCGTGATGAACTGGTACTTGTAACCCATCGCCGCCAGTTCGTCCTGGAATTTGGCAATGGTGGCGTCGTCCAGGTTCTTCTTCCAGTTGAACGAGGGCGAGCAGTTGTACGACAGCAGCTTGCCAGGGCACTTGGCAAGCACCGCCTGCGCGAACTCGCGCGCAAAGCCCAGGTCGGGCGTACCGGTTTCGCACCACACCAAGTCAGCATAAGGCGCGTAAGCCACGCCGCGGCTGATGGCCTGCTCCAGACCGTTCTTGACGCGGTAAAAGCCCTCCTGCGTGCGCTCGCCGGTCAAAAATGGCTTGTCGTTGGCGTCGTGGTCGCTGGTCAGCAGGTTGGCGGCCTCGGCGTCGGTGCGCGCCAGCACGATGGTCGGCACGCCCATCACGTCGGCGGCAAAGCGCGCGGCGATCAGCTTTTCGCAGGCTTCTTGCGTGGGCACCAGCACCTTGCCGCCCATGTGACCGCACTTCTTGACGGCGGCCAACTGGTCTTCAAAGTGCACACCCGCCGCGCCAGCGACGATCATGTTCTTCATCAACTCAAAGGCGTTGAGCACGCCGCCAAAGCCCGCCTCGGCGTCGGCGACGATGGGCAGAAAGTAATCGACAAAATCCTTGTCGCCAGGGCCGATGCCGCGGCCCCACTGGATTTCGTCGGCGCGCTTGAAGGTGTTGTTGATGCGGCGCACCATCGTCGGCACCGAGTCGTAGGCGTACAGCGACTGGTCGGGGTACATCGTCTCGCTGGTGTTGCCGTCGGCGGCCACCTGCCAGCCCGACAGGTACACCGCCTCCAGCCCGGCCTTGGCCTGCTGCATGGCCTGACCAGCGGTGATGGCGCCAAAGGCGTTGACGTAGCCCTTCTTGGCCTCGCCATTGACCAGGCGCCACAGCTTCTCGGCGCCGCGCCTGGCCAGCGTGTATTCAATTGGCAGACTACCGCGCAGGCGCACCACGTCGGCAGCGCCATAGCCGCGCTTGACGCCCTTCCAGCGCGGGTTGCTGGCCCAGTCTTTTTCCAGTGCCGCGATCTGCTGTTCGCGGCTGAGTTGTTCGTTGGTGTTCGGCATGAAAAGCTCCAAGGTTGAGATGAAAAAATTGGCGACCACTGTAAGTCGTAGGACCGTATCTTAACTCTTGTATAAGACTAAAACGCATTCTTATGTCTTATACAAGACAAAATTTACATCAATAAAATCAATGGGTTACTATGTGATTTTGAATTATGAAATTCAATTTTTTATATTGAGAAATTTTATGGCAGTGCAGCAAAGTCTCGTTTCATTAAATTGAATGTTGTTTCACAATTTGGGAAACAACGAGGGCAGGACTTGTTTTGGTAGCCGCTGAGATCGGGAGCGGAGCGCTCTCACCCTGGAGGCGGGACCAACTACTACGACTACTACACTAGGCGCTGGGTTCATCTTTTTTGCCTCAGTCCCCTCTGGAAATGCCCGTATTGAAATTTCTCTGGCCAGGCAGCGCCACCGCGCGTGCGCGCGGCGAAGCCGCCGAAAATCTGGCGTTGGCGCATCTGCAAGCGACGGGCCTGCGGTTGGTACAGCGCAATTACCGGACGCCGGGCCGCGGTGGTGGCGAGATCGACCTGATCGCGCGCGAGCCGGACGGCACGCTGGTGTTCGTCGAGGTGCGCGCACGCGCCAGCGGCTCGCGCGGCGGCGCGGCAGCCAGCGTGGATGCGGCCAAGCGCCGCCGTATCGTGCGCGCGGCGCGCCGCTACCTGCTGTGCCACCACCGCAGTCCGCCGCCATGCCGCTTTGACGTGGTAACGATAGACGGCGAGCGCATCGAGTGGATCAAGGCAGCTTTCGAGGTTGCGTCCTGAAAGCCTGTTTAGAACGTGTTCGTAGTCTTTTCGGGCGGTCTGCGACCAAAGCTCAAGCTCGCTCTTGAATTTGCACTAACCGGGTTATCATCTTGAAAGCCGTGGTTGGACGTGCCAGAAGGCAGCCTGATTGAACCTAGAAACCGCAGTTGGCCGCTTGTTATCTTCAGGAGAGCCGCATGAACATTGACTTTCGAGCCTTAGCTCACCCTCACCTATTGGATGAGAGCGCTACGCACCCGATCAGGCCGCCCTCGGGCGCGTCCAACTACGGTTTCTAGGTTGAAGCGTAGGCATCTTCACCCAGAAGGTGAACGTTCATCAAAGCCATGAATGTCAACGTTCACACGGTCTTCCTAAAAATGACAAGCGCTCAACCTTGGCCCAATGCTTGAACAACGCATTCAACAGCAATTCATCGACACCGCCGAGCTGCATTACCAGTGGGCGCAAAGCTTGGCCAAACCAGTGGCCGACGCTGCCCGAGCGCTGCTGGCCTGCATCACCGGCGGCGGCAAGGTGCTGGTGTGCGGCAACGGCGCCTCGGGCGCGCTGGCGCAGTATCTGGCGGCGCTGATGGTGGGCGGGCTGGAGCGCCCGCGCCCCGAGTTGCCTGCGCTGGCTCTTGGCGCCGACGCCGCCACGCTGACCGCGGTGGCGCGGCGCGGCGAATACGCCGATGTTTTTGCCGCCCAGGTGCGCGCGCTAGGCGGTGCGGGCGACATGCTGCTCATTCTGTCGTCCAACGGCAATGCCGTCAATCTGGTGCGCGCCGCGCAGGCGGCGCACGAGCGCGAGATGAGCGTGATCGCCTTGACCGGCCGCGGCGGCGGCGAGCTGGGCCGTATGCTGCGCGAAACCGATGTCCATGTGTGCGTGCCGCACGACAGCACGCCGCGCATTCACGAAGCGCACCAACTGATGTTGCATTGCCTGTGCGACGGCCTCGATGTGCAACTGCTTGGCGATCAGGAAAACAAGCCATGATCCTAAATTTCAACCGCGTGACATGCACTGTCGGCATGTTGCTGGCGTTGGCTGTCGCCGGGCTGCAAGGCTGCGCCGTGGCTATCGTTGGCGGCGCGGCCGAGGGCACGATGATCGCCTCCGAGCGGCGCAGCCTGGCCACGCAATGGGCCGATCAGAAGATCGAACTTCTGGCCGCCCAGAGTCTGACCGACGCCTTGAATCGGCGTGGCCACGTCAGTTTTGTCAGCTACTACCGCAAGGTGCTGTTGACCGGCGAGGTACAAACCGCCGAAGACCGCGAGCGCGCGCAGGCCGCCGTCGTCGCCGTGCCGGACGTGGCGGAGGTCATCAACGAGTTGGAAGTCATGCCCGAATCCAGCTTGCTGCAACGCTCCAACGACACCTTGATTACCAGCAAGGTCAAAGCTACGCTGCTGAACACCTATGGCGTGCCCGGCAACAGCATCAAGGTAGTGACCGACCGCTCGACCGTTTACCTGATGGGCCGCCTGAGCCGGCGCGAGACGGAGTTGGCCACCGAAACGGTGCGCACCATCAGCGGCGTGGCGCGCGTGGTACGCGTGATCGATTTCATCAGCGAGCAAGCGGCGCTGCACCCCGACAACCCCGGCGACGCCAGCGCGTCTGCGCCCAACGCCGGTGCGCCCGCGCCGGAGGCTCCCGCGTCACCCGCGCCGGCCGACGCCGAGGCGGACGTCCGCGAGGCGGTAACGCATCCGGTGCAATAAGGGCTAAGGGCGGACGCCTCAGCCAGTCCCATGCGGCGCGACCAAGCATCCTCGTTTTGGGCGGTCTGCGGCGCCACAGCAAATGCCCGCAATACCGCCAAGTATTGCTGCGCTTTGCGCCTTGCAGCCCACCCAAACTAAAGAAGCGCTCATCCGCGGGGACTTATTCAGCGTCGCCCCAGCATCAACCGCAGGTTTTGCACCGCCGCGCCGCTGGCGCCTTTGCCCAGGTTGTCAAGCCGCGCCACACAAACGGCTTGGCGGGTTTGGTCATTGCCGAACACGCGAATCTCCAGCCGGTCGGTGTTTTTCAAGGCGACGGCGTCCAGCTTGGCCGAAGGCGGCGCATCTTCCACCGACACCCACTCGGCCCCGGCGTAATGAGCGCGATAGCAGGCCAGCAGGCCAGCGGCATCGGGCCGGCCAGGCAACAAGTCCAAGTGCAGCGGCAATTCGACCAGCATCCCCTGGTCGAAATTGCCGACGGCGGGTATGAACAGGGGGCGCCGCGTCACGCCCGCGTACTTCATGATCTCGGGGATGTGCTTGTGTTGCAGACCAAGCGCGTACAGCTCATAAGCCGGCGCCTGGCCTGATTCATAAGCCTCGATCATGCTCCGCCCGCCGCCGGTATAGCCGCTGACCGACGGCAAGACGATGGGATGATCGGCGGGCAGGATCGCCGCGTCCACCAGTGGGCGCAGCAAAGCGATGGCGCCGGTGGCGTAGCAGCCGGGGTTGGCGACGCGCTCGGCGCATTGCACGGCGGCGCGCTGCTCGGGACACAGTTCGGCAAAGCCGTAAATCCAGCCGGCGCTCACCCGGTGCGCGGTACTGGCGTCGATGATGCGCGGCTTGCGGCCCGGCAGACCATCGATCAGCGCCACCGATTCACGCGCCGCGTCGTCGTGCAAACACAAAATGACCACATCGACGCCGGCCATCAACTCGCGCTTGGCCTCGGTGTCCTTGCGCCGGGCCGGCTCGATACTGACCAGCGTAACGTCAGCTTGAGCGCTGAGCCGCTCGCGTATCTGCAAGCCCGTCGTTCCGGCCTCGCCGTCGATAAAAACCTTGACCATGTGAAAAAACCCCCGGTTGCGGTGGCCATCAAGATGCCGACGGCATGTGCCCCACGCCCATGATACATTCGCCACCCTCGGCCCCTGCGTACCTTGGCGTGGCGCTGCCCGCGCGCCATCGTTGACGTTGGCAGCCGCAACATATTCAATATTCAAATTACCATCGTCAGAGGGGCCTCATGAAAATCCACGAGTATCAGGGCAAGGAGATCCTGCGTCAGTTCGGCGTGCCGGTGCCGCGCGGAATTGCCGCGTTTACCGTTCAGGAGGCCGTCGAAGCGGCACAAAAACTCGGTGGCCCGGTGTGGGTCGTCAAGGCACAAATCCACGCTGGCGGGCGCGGCAAGGGCGGCGGCGTCAAACTCGCCAAGTCGCTCGATCAGGTCAAGGAGTTCGCCGGCCAGTTGCTGGGAATGCAGCTCAAAACCCACCAAACCGGCCCACAGGGGCAAAAAGTGCGGCGGCTGTACATCGAAGACGGCGCCGACATCCAGAAGGAATATTACGTCTCGGTCGTCACCGACCGGGCGACGCAGAAGGTGGCCTTTATCGCCTCCAGCGAGGGCGGCATGGACATCGAGGAGGTTGCGCACAGCCAGCCCGAGAAGATCATCAAGGTGTTCGTCGATCCGCTGCAAGGCATCACCGACGCACAAACCGGACAACTGGCCGAGGGCATTGGCATCCCGCCCGGCAGCCAGACACAGGCGGCGGACGTGTTCAAGAAGCTTTACCAGTGCTACATGGACACCGATGCCTCTCTGGTCGAGATCAACCCCCTGAACCGCGACGGCAAGGGCAACATCATCGCGCTGGACGCCAAGTTCAACTTCGACGCCAACGCGCTGTACCGCCACCCAGAAATCGTGGCCTTGCGCGACCTGGACGAGGAAGACCCGGCCGAAATCGAGGCCAGCAAGTTCGACTTAGCCTACATCAGCCTGGACGGCGACATCGGCTGCCTGGTCAACGGCGCGGGGCTGGCGATGGCGACCATGGACACCATCAAGCTGTTTGGCGCCGAGCCGGCCAACTTTCTCGACGTCGGCGGCGGCGCCACGCCCGAGAAAGTGACCGAGGCATTCAAGATCATGCTGAAAAACCCCAAGGTCAAGGCCATCTTGGTCAACATCTTCGGCGGCATCATGCGCTGCGACACCATCGCCACCGGCATCATCACCGCCTGCAAGGCGGTCAATTTGAGCGTGCCGCTGGTGGTGCGCATGAAGGGCACCAACGAGGAGCTGGGCAAGCAGATGCTGGCCGACTCCAAGCTGCCCATCATCAGCGCCGACACCATGGCCGAGGCAGCGCAAAAAGTGGTTGCCGCGATAAAAAAATGAGGGGATCGAGATGAGTATCTACATCAACAAAAACAGCAAGGTCATCACCCAGGGCATCACGGGCAAGACCGGCCAGTTCCATACCGAAAAGTGCATCGAGTACGCGAACGGAAAAAACTGCTTCGTCGCCGGCGTCAACCCAAAGAAAGCGGGTGAAAAAATATTCGACGTGCCGATCTTCGCCAGCGTCAAGGACGCCAAGGCGCAAACCGGCGCCACCGTCAGCGTCATCTACGTGCCACCCGCTGGCGCGGCAGCGGCAATCTGGGAAGCGGTGGAAGCCGACCTCGACCTGGCCATTTGCATCACCGAGGGCATCCCCATCCGCGACATGCTCGAAGTGCGGAGCAAGATGAAGGCCAAGGAAGCCGCTGGCGGCAAAAAAACCCTGCTGCTCGGCCCCAACTGCCCCGGCGTCATCACGCCGGACGAAATCAAGATCGGCATCATGCCCGGCCACATCCACAAAAAGGGCCGCGTCGGCGTGGTCAGCCGCTCCGGCACGCTGACCTATGAGGCGGTGGCGCAGTTGACCGAACTCGGCATCGGCCAGTCCAGCGCGGTCGGCATCGGCGGCGACCCGATCAACGGGCTGAAGCACATCGACGTGATGCAAGCCTTCAACGACGACCCCGACACCGACGCCGTCATCATGAT
>JAITMV010000065.1 GCA_031277295.1 Burkholderiaceae bacterium
ACCGAGCGCTTGGGCCGCGCGCGCTTTTTGCCCATGGCGTGGTAGGTGCCGTAAAACGGGTGAAACGCGGCGTGCGGCAGCCAGGCTTCGTCGAAGTGCAGGTTTTCGACGTAGCCGTCGAGCATGTTCTTGATTGCCTCGGTGTCGTACAGCACGCCGTCGTAGGTGGATTGCGTCAGCGTCAGGATGCGCGGCTTGACCTGGTCGGCGTCCACGTGCCCGAGCAGCGGGTTGGCGCGGATTTTGGCCTTGATCGCCGCCGGCTCGAACTCCGACTTGTGGATCGGCCCGATGATGCCGTAGTGGTTGCGCGTGGGCTTGAGGAAGACCGGAATCGCCCCGGTCATGATGATGGCGTGCAGGTTGCTCTTGTGGCAATTGCGATCCACCACCACCACGTCGCCCGGCGCTACCGTGTGGTGCCACACCATCTTGTTGCTGGTGCTGGTGCCGTTGGTGACGAAGAAGCAATGGTCGGCGTTGAAGATGCGCGCCGCGTTGCGCTCGCTTTCGCCGATGGCGCCGTCGTGGTCGAGCAGTTGGCCGAGTTCTTCGACCGCGTTGCAGACGTCGGCGCGCAGCATGTTCTCGCCGTAGAACTGGTGGTACATCTGGCCGATGGGCGACTTCAAAAACGCCACCCCGCCCGAATGGCCAGGGCAGTGCCACGAGTACGAGCCGTCTTCGGCGTAGTCCAGCAGCGCCTTGAAAAACGGCGGCTGAATGCCCTCCAGATAGCTGCGCGCCTCGCGCACGATGTGCTTGGCGACGAACTCCGGCGTGTCCTCGAACATGTGGATGAAGCCGTGCAACTCGCGCAGCACGTCGTTGGGCAGGTGCTGGCTGGTCTTGGTTTCGCCGTGCAGGTAGATCGGCACGTCGGCGTTCTTGCGCCGCACTTCCTGGATGAAGCTGCGCAGGTTCAACACCGCCGCCGGGTCCAGATCAGGGCCGTCGGTGGTGAACTCCTCGTCGTCAATCGACAGGATGAACGCGCTGGCGCGGCTTTGCTGCTGAGCGAACTGCGCCAGATCGCCGTAGCTGGTGGCGCCCACCACCTCGAAGCCCTCGGCCACGATGGCCTCGGCCAGCGCGCGGATACCTAGCCCGGAGGTGTTGTCGGAGCGGTAGTCCTCGTCGATGATGACGATGGGAAAGCGGAATTTCATAGGCGGATTCTCCGACGCGACCGAGGTAGCAGCGCGCAAGTGTACGGAAATTGCGGCGCCCGGAATGGCCGACAATGCGGTGTTGTACTCCCTGCCCCGATCATGAACAGGAAACGCGCACATGGCTGAATCGACCGTCTGGTGGATCGCCACCGGCCTGCTGGTGGCCGTCGAGCTGACGACCGGCACCTTTTATCTGCTGATGATGTCCATCGGCGCGGCAGCCGGCGCACTGGCCGCCCACGCGGGCTTAAGTCCCAGCGTGCAAATGGCCGTCGGCGCGGTGGTCGGCGGCGTGGCGGTCATGGCCGCTTATCTGGTCAAGCGCCGCCGGCCGGGCGATCCGTCGCCGCGCGCCGAGCGCAGCGTCAACCTCGACGTCGGCGAAACCGTGCAGATCGACGGCTGGAGCGCCGACGGCACAGCCCAGATCCGCTACCGCGGCGCCCAATGGACGGCCCTGCACCGCCCCGGCGCCGAACCACGCCCCGGCCCGCACCGGGTGATTGAACTGGTCGGCAGCCGCCTGCTGGTGGAGCCGGTCTGACCGCTACCATTGCCATCCCCTCGCCTGAGAGCCTGTAAAAAACCCACACAACCCCCAGAAAGCACACACCGTGGAAATCGCCCTCGTCGCCCTGATCATCGCCGTCCTGTTCATCACCCGCGCCGTCAAGGTCGTGCCGCAGCAAAACGCCTGGGTTGTGGAACGCCTGGGCAAGTACAACACCGCCCTGTCGCCGGGCCTGAACTTCCTCGTGCCTTTCATCGACCGCGTTGCCTACAAGCACAGTCTGAAGGAAATCCCGCTTGACGTGCCCAGCCAAGTCTGCATCACGCGCGACAACACCCAGTTGCAGGTGGACGGCATTCTGTACTTTCAGGTCACCGACCCGATGCGCGCCAGCTACGGCTCCAGCAACTACGTCATCGCCATCACTCAACTGGCGCAAACTACCTTGCGCAGCGTGATCGGCAAAATGGAATTGGACAAAACCTTTGAAGAACGCGACATGATCAACGCCAGGGTAGTCGAGGCCATCGACGAAGCGGCGTTGAACTGGGGCGTGAAAGTGCTGCGCTACGAAATCAAGGACCTCACCCCGCCGGCTGAAATTTTGCGTTCCATGCAAGCGCAGATCACCGCCGAGCGCGAAAAGCGCGCCGTCATCGCCACTTCCGAAGGCAAGCGGCAGGAAGAAATCAACTTGGCCGAGGGTCTGAAGCAGGCCGCCATCGCCAAGTCCGAAGGCGAGAAACAGGCCGCCATCAACATTGCCCAGGGCCAGGCCGCCGCCATTACCGAAGTCGCCACCGCCACCGCAGTCGCCTTGGCCCGCGTCGGCGCCGCCATCCATCAGCCCGGCGGACAGGAGGCGGTGCAACTGAAAGTGGCCGAAAAAGCCGTCGAAGCCTACAGCAAGCTGGCGCAAGAAGCCAGCACCACCCTGGTCGTGCCCAGCAACATGACCGAAGTCTCGGCCCTCATCAGCTCGGCCATGAAAATGGTGCAAGCGCAGCGCCACGACGCCGCCTGATGCCACCGCCGCGCTAGAATGCGCGCCTTGCTGCGGAGAGGTGGATGAGCGGTTTAAGTCGCACGCCTGGAAAGCGTGTGTGGGTTGATAGCCCACCGCGGGTTCGAATCCCGCCCTCTCCGCCAGAAATAAATTTCAAGTAGCTTCATAAACCCTCAAAACCCGCATGTTTCCTAGCATTGCGGGTTTTTCTTTGCTCCATGTTGGGCCATGTGCTACTGCGTGGCGAGATAGACGCAAGCCCGGCGCAGGTTGCGGCGGCGCGGGCGTTGCTGCCGTTTCAGCACCCGAAGGTGGCGGACAAGGGGAAGAAGGAAACGAAGCGAGAAGCGGCGAAAGAGGCAGTGATGGCCGGCGGGAATTACGCGCCGCTGCCGCCGCCGAGGTTGGCCGCTACTGGCGGCAAGCCGGTTTGATCCGTCGCGCCACGGAAGTTTTACGGATCGACAGATGCTACGCCGAGGAACTTACCGCGTCGCGGAACGCGCGCAGAACCGCGTTCATGCGCGTCTGCCAGCCCGGCCCCTGCTGCCGGTACCAAGACAGCACATCGGCATCAACGCGCAGCGCTATTTGCTCTTTGCGCGCGGGCACGGGCAGCCCTCGATGGGCTATCGCATCCGCCCAATCCTGTGTGGAAGTCGTCGGAGCGTCATCAGTAAATGTGATGTCGGCGTCCTTCATGGCTCGCACACGCGCCCAATCGGTCTTGTCAGTGCTGACCGTAGTGTTGGTACCAGGCTTTTTCTTCATGGGACTGCGCCTTTCTGGCAGAAATTAAATGTGGCGTGTCGCCATGCTCTCCACGTGGAGTCCACACCACGAACAACGCCACGCCATTGAACACTCCGATACTCTGCAAGCGCAACTCGCCATAGGCCATGCGGGTGTCCTCGCGGGTCAGCAAGTCGCCATCGAAAAAACCGTCCAGACCGGCGAAATCAATCCCGTGGTCGGACAGATTGAGCAGGCGCTTTGCCTCGTCCCACGTGTACATAAGGTAATTGTATATGCGCATCGCATATGCATCAAGCTTAGCTGTTACGTTGGTACATTGCGCCCAAGCCGAAAGGCCCGGTGCGTAAGAACACCACATCCGTAGAGGTTGCAGCCCCCATCTTCAAGCGGGGTTTTGTCACGGCATGACTGACCGCCACAACTGTGTAGCGGATCGTCCGGCGCACTTCTGAGCCGTGATCGGGCTTTGAGTGTTCAGCCCGTTTTCATTGGCGCTTACGTCTCGCATCGCTGGCAGACTGCGACAGGGGGCACTTTGAAAATTGATGGTATTTTTGATGGTATGTTTTCAATCTGACGTGAAGAAGTTAAGCATCCATGCGGGTTACAGACCATCGTCAGGATGACGCCCCCCGCCACATTGAATTCGCAACTCGTTGATTCGGCGCGCTGTGAACATTGCCTCAAACGCAACCTGCAAACGCGCGGGCGGGTGTTTGGCTATCTGCTCGCCCTGTTCTTCAACCCCATGCCGATTAAAAACGTCTCCGCCGACCGGTCGCGCGACGCCCTGGGTTTGAGCGGCTTGACGGTGCGGAACGTGTCCTTGAACAGTTTTACCAACTGGCTGTAGCCGCTGCCGTGGAACGCTTTGACCGCCAGCGCGCCATCCGGTTTCAGGTGCTCGGCGGCAAACGCCACCGCCAGTTCCACCAGATGCGCAATGCGCGCCGCGTCGCTGGATTCGATGCCTGACAGATTGGGAGCCATGTCCGACACCACCACGTCCAGCGGCTGGCCGTCCAGCGCGTCGTTCAGGCGCGCCAGTACCTCTTCGTCGCGGAAGTCGCCTTGCAAGAAGCGTACCCCTTCGAGCGGCTCCATCGGCAAAATGTCCAACGCCACGATACCGCCATTCGGCGCCCCCGGCGCTGCCCCGCCTGGCGACAGGCGTCGACGCAGATACTGGCTCCATGCCCCTGGCGCGCAGCCCAAGTCCACCACGCGCTGGCCGGGCCGGATCAGGCCCAACGCCTCGTCGATCTCCTTGAGCTTGTAGGCCGCGCGGGCGCGGTAGCCGTCTTTTTGCGCTAGCTTGACGTAGGGGTCGTTGATGTGCTCGTTGAGCCAGGCCTTGTTGAGCTTTTTGCTCTTGGTTTTGACCTTCATGCGTCTGATTATCTTTGCCTTGGTGAATCCGCGCCGATGTTCTGGCACTATGTGCAGGTGGATACTTCCCGTTTTCAACCAAAGGAGACAAAGCCATGACTACCGTTGCCGACATTCTGTCTGCCCGCCAGGGATACCAACTGGCCGCGCTGCCGCCCACTGCCACTGTGCGCGACGCGCTGCAATTGATGGCCGATCGCGACATCGGTTCGGTATTGCTGATGCAAGGTGATGCGCTGCTGGGTATCTTCACCGAGCGCGATTACGCGCGCAAGATAGCGCTCAAGGGTCTGTCATCTACCGACACCCTGCTGGTTGACGTGATTACCGAGCGGCTGTACGTCGTCGGCCCGCAGCAAACCTTGCCGGAGTGCCTGGCCATCATGACTCAGGCCAAGCTGCGTCACCTGCCGGTGATCGAGGTCGGACAGGTCGTCGGGCTGATTTCCATCGGCGATCTGGTCAACGCGCAATTGACTGAACAGCGCGTTCTCATCGCGCAGTTGGAAAACTACATCGCCGGCAACCTGTGATCGTGATAGGGCGGCGGATAATTTACCGCCATGTCCGTCACCTTGGTTCTAGGTTTTGAATCGTCCTGCGACGAACCCGGCGTTGCGCTGGTGCGCGCGCCGAGCGACGGGCGCGCGCCCGAGTTACTGGCGCACGCCCTACACACTCAGGCTGCCATGCACGCCGACTATGGCGGCGTGGTGCCCGAGTTGGCCAGCCGCGACCATATCCGCCGCCTGATTCCATTGACCCAGCAGGTACTGGCACAGTCGGGGCAATCGCTGCAAGCCATTGATTTGATCGCTTATACGCGCGGCCCCGGTCTAGCCGGCGCGTTGCTGGCGGGCGCCGGGCTGGCCTGTGCGTTGGCGGCGGCGCTGCACTTGCCGACGCTGGGTGTGCATCATCTGGAGGGGCATCTGCTGTCGCCCTTTCTGGGCGATGACCGACCTGAATTTCCTTTTGTCGCTCTACTGGTCAGCGGCGGCCACACGCAATTGATGCGGGTCGACGCAGTGGGCCGCTACACCCTGCTGGGCGAAACCATCGACGACGCCGCTGGCGAGGCATTTGACAAATCGGCCAAGCTGCTCGGTTTGGGCTACCCTGGCGGCCCGGCGCTGGCGCGCATGGCCGAGTTCGGCGAGAGCGCGGCCTACCGGCTGCCGCGCCCATTGCTGCGCAGCGGCGATTTGGACTTTTCTTTTGCCGGCCTGAAAACGGCGGTGCTGACGCAAGCGCGCAAGCTTGGCCCCAACATCTGCGAACAGTCACGCGCCGATTTGGCCGCCAGTACGCAAGCGGCCATCGTCGATGTGCTGGTGGCCAAAACACTGACCGCGCTCAAGCGCACGGGTTTGCGGCGGCTGGTGGTGGCCGGCGGCGTCGGCGCCAATCGCCTGCTGCGTGATCAGCTTGACGCTGCCTGCGCCGAGCATGGCGTGCGCGCATATTACCCGCCGCTGCATTTATGCACCGACAACGGCGCCATGATTGCCCTGGCCGCCGCGATGCGCGTGCAAGCCGGCGTCGCCAAGCCGAGCAGAGATTACGCTTTTGAGGTGAAACCGCGCTGGCCGTTGGAAGAACTGGATGCGATTGAAACTGATGCGTCTCTCAAGCCGCGTACCGATATTCAGCGCGGGTAATTAGTCTAGGTTAAGTGCAACGCGAGCCTAAACATTTGTGATCCATCCCATTGTTGGGTTTCGCTATAGCTCAACCCAACCTATATATGGACGGACAACGTGCGCGAAGCTTCCGCTGGCGATCACCACTTCTTTCGCCGCTTCGAGCTTCACTTCCTTTTTCCCCTTGTCGGCGATCTTTGGCGGAGAAGGAGGGATTCGAACCCTCGATACGGTGAAACCGTATACCGGATTTCGAGTCCGGCGCATTCGACCACTCTGCCACCTCTCCGCGACCAGTGTCGAGGGGCGGATTCTATCAGGGGGTCATGGTTTCCATGCCGCCCAAATAAGGACGCAGCGCTTCGGGAATGCGGATCGACGCGTCGGCGTTCTGGTGGTTTTCCAGCACCGCGACCAGGGCGCGGCCGACGGCCAGGCCGGAGCCGTTCAAGGTATGCACGAGTTCGTTTTTGCCTTGCGCGGTCTTGAAGCGCGCTTGCATACGGCGGGACTGGAAGGCTTCGCAATTACTGACGGAGCTGATTTCGCGGTAGGTGTTTTGCGCCGGTACCCACACTTCCAGATCGTAGGTCTTGGCGGCGCCGAAGCCCATGTCGCCGCTGCACAGCAGCACTACCCGGTAAGGCAGTTCGAGCTTTTGCAAGATGGCCTCGGCGTGGCCGACCATGTGCTCTAGCGCGTCATAGCTTTTATCGGGGTGGGTGATTTGCACCATTTCGACTTTGTCGAACTGGTGTTGGCGGATCATGCCGCGCGTGTCGCGCCCGGCGGCGCCGGCTTCGGAGCGAAAGCACGGGGTGTGGGCGGTGAGCTTGATGGGCAGGTCGGCCTCGGCGGCGATCTCGCCCCTTACCAGATTGGTGAGCGGGACTTCCGATGTCGGGATCAGATACAGGAGGTCGCCTTCGCCTTCTTGACCGCCCTTTTTGGCGGCGAACAAATCAGCCTCGAATTTGGGCAACTGGCCAGTGCCGCGCAGTGTCTCGGCGTTGACGATGTAGGGCGTGTAGCACTCGGTGTAACCGTGCTGAAGCGTCTGCACGTCCAGCATGAACTGCGCCAGCGCGCGATGCAGCCGGGCGATGGGGCCGCGCAGGAAGGCAAAGCGCGCGCCGGAGAGTTTGGCGCCGGTCTCAAAGTCCAGCCCCAACGGCGCGCCTAACTCGACGTGGTCGCGTATCTCGAAGTCGAACGCGCGCGGCGCCAGTCCGTGCGGCGCCCAGCGGCGTATTTCTTGGTTGGCGGTTTCATCGGCGCCGACGGGGACGCTGGCGTGCGGCAGGTTAGGCACGGCCATCAACAGGGCGTGTAGCTCGGACTGGATGGCCTCCAGCCGCGCGGCGCCGGCGTCGAGTTCGTCCTTGATGGCGGCGACTTGCGCCATTAGCTCGCCGGTGCTTTCGCCCTTGGCTTTGCGCTGGCCGATTTGCTTGCTGGCGCTGTTGCGCTGCGCTTGCAGGCTTTCGGTGCGGGTTTGGATGTCTTTGCGTTCGGCTTCGAGCGCGCGGAAGGCGGCTTCGTCCAGAAAGGGTTGGGGGGTTTTGCGGATGGTCAGGCGCGCCAGTACGCCGGCCAGGTCTTTGCGGAGCAGGAGGGGATCAAGCATGGGGCGAATTGTATGGACAGGCGCCTGTGCGTCACTGTCTGGCCGCGCGGGCTAAGGCGCATCAGCCGGCGGCGTTGATACCGGCGCAAACGTGTAGTACGTCGGCGCCGTACTTGTCCAGCTTGGCAGCGCCGATGCCGCTGATGCCTTGCAAGTCGGCCAGGGTTTGCGGCGCGCGGGCGGCAATGGCGGCCAAGGTGGCGTCGTGGAAGATGACGTAGGCGGGCAACTCCTGCGCGCGCGCGGTGTCGGCACGCCAGGCTTTCAGGGCGGCAAAGCGCTGTTGGGCCGCGGCGTCCAGATCGGCGGCGACTGGCGGCAGTGGACGGCGGGCGTTGCCTTGCTTGCCGCGCCGCTCGCGTTTTTCGCGCGCCGGGGCGTCGGCGGCGCGCAGATATAACGGCTGCTCGCCTTTCAGGATCGGGCGGGCCGACTCCAGCAGTTTGAGGGTATTGAACGCCCGCGCGTCTACCTGTATCGCGCCGAGCGCGATCAATTGGCGCAACACGCTGCGTAACTGCGCCTCGCTGTAGTCGGCGCCGGCGCCGAAGGTGCTCAGGCGCTGATGGCCGTACTGCGCCACCTTGTCGGTGTGTTTGCCGCGCACAATGTCCATGATGTGCCCGGCGCCGAAGCTGATGCCGCTGGCTTGTTGAACGCGAAAGACGGCGGATAAGAGCTTGCGCGCGGCGTCGGTGGCGTCCCAGACTTCGGGCGGGTGCAGGCAGTTGTCGCACTGGCCGCAAAAGCCGGGGCGGTAGCGCAAGCGCGCGCTCTGGCCGTCCGGCATATTGGCGGCGGCGCTGGCGGCGGCCATGTCCTCGCCGAAGTAGGCCAGCAGCCGCTCGCGCCGGCAGCCGGTGGATTCGGCCAGCGCCAGCAGGGCGTCGAGCTTGCCGCGCATGATCTGCTTGAAGTCTTCTTCGGCCACGCTCTCGTCGATCATGCGGCGCTGGTTGACCACGTCTTGCAGGCCGTAGGCCATCCAGGCGTCGGCCAGCGCGCCGTCGCGCCCCGCGCGGCCCGTCTCCTGGTAATAGCCTTCGATGTTCTTGGGCATGTCCACGTGGGCGACAAAGCGCACGTCGGGTTTGTCGATGCCCATGCCGAAGGCGATGGTGGCGACCATGACTACATCATCTTCACGCAAGAAACAGTCTTGGTGGCGTTGGCGCACGTCGGCATCCAGCCCGGCGTGATAGGGCAAGGCGTGAAGCCCGTGCGCGCACAAAGTGGTGGCCAGTTCTTCCACCCGGCGGCGCGACTGGCAGTAGACGATGCCAGCCTCGCCAGCGTGCTGGCGCCCGATGAATTGCAGCAACTGGCGCGTGGCGTCCTTCTTTTCGACGATGGCGTAGCGGATGTTGGGCCGGTCGAAGCTGCTGATGAATGGGCGCGCGTTTTGCAGTTGCAGCCGCTCGACGATGTCGGCGCGCGTAATGGCGTCGGCGGTGGCCGTCAGCGCGATGCGCGGCACGTCGGGCCAGCGCTCGTGCAGCACCGTCAGTTGCCGGTATTCGGGCCGGAAGTCGTGGCCCCACTGGCTGACGCAATGCGCCTCGTCGATGGCAAACAAGCTCAATTGGCCGTGCGCGTGCAGCGTGTCCAGCAGGCCCAGAAAGCGCGGCGTGCCGACGCGCTCGGGCGCGGCGTACAGCAGCGTGAGTTGACCGGCCAGCAGGCGGCGCTCAATCTCGTCGGCCTGCTGCCAGTCGAGCGTTGAATTGAGAAACGCCGCCGCCACGCCCAGCTCGCGCAGCGCGCCGACCTGGTCGTGCATGAGCGCGATCAACGGCGAAATGACCAGCGTGACCCCACGCCCGGCGCGCTGGCGCGCGATGGCCGGAATCTGATAACACAGCGACTTGCCGCCACCGGTGGGCATCAGCACCAGCGCGTCGCCGCCTTCGATGACGTGCCGGGTGATGGCCTGCTGCGGGCCGCGGAAACGTTCGTAGCCAAACACATCGCGCAGGATGGCTTGCGGGTTGTCGTTGAGCGCGGGGGCAAGGTAGTCGTTCACGGCAGGCTTTTGGAAGCGTCGGCGCGCATTGTCGGGGATGCGTCGGGAGCGGGTGGCTTTGCCCCCGCACGAGGCTGGTGAAAACACCCAAAGCTAGAATTCTTCACGCCCCGCGCGCACAGGAGCCGCGGGGAGCATTGAGCGACAGCGCACAAGGAAAAGAGCCGCCATGAACACACCATTTTCCAACGGTACCTTGCCGCTTGCGGGCGTGCGGGTGCTGGACCTTTCGCGCGTGCTCGCCGGCCCCATGTGCGCGATGGCGCTGGGTGACCTCGGCGCCGAGGTCATCAAGGTCGAGCATCCGGGCCGCGGCGATGACACGCGCGATTGGGGCAAGCGCGTCGGGGCCAGCAACACGGCCTATTTCAACAGCGTCAATCGCAACAAACAGGCCATTGGCATCGACTTGCAAAAGCCCGAAGGCCAACGCCTTGTGCGCGAATTGGCGCGCAAAAGCGATGTGCTGATCCAGAACTTCAAGTGCGGCGGCATGGAAAAGCTCGGCCTCGGCTACGCCGTCCTGCAAGCCGACAACCCCGGCCTGATCTACTGCTCGATCACTGGCTACGGGCGCGACGGCAGCGAAGCCGAGCGGCCCGGCTACGACCTGGTGGTTCAGGGCGAGGCCGGTCTGATGGCGCTCAACGGCGACAAGGGCCAGGGGCCGTTAAAGTTTGGCGTGGCGGTGGTTGACCTGTTCACTGGCATGTACTCGGCACAAGCGATTCTGGCGGCGCTGTACGAACGCCAGCGCACCGGCTGCGGGCGGCATATTGAAATGGCGCTGTACGACTGCGGCCTGATGATTACCGCCTACTACGGCATGGAGGCGCTCGCGCTCGGCGCCGAACCGCCCAAGTACGGCAACGACCATCCCTCCATCGTGCCCTACGGCGTGTTCGACGCCGCCGACGGGCCGCTGGTCATCACCGTCGGCAACAACGCCCAGTTTCAACGCTTTTGCACCGAGGTGATCGAGCGGCCCGATCTTGCGTCAGAGCCGCGCTACACCACCAACATTTTGCGCTCCACCCACCGTGACACGCTGGCGCCGGAATTGCAAAAAGAACTGCGCCGCCGCCCGCGTCGGCAACTGCTTGAGCGCTTGAGCGCGGCGGGCATTCCGTGCGGCGAGGTGCTCGGCTTGCTCGAGGCCCTGCAATCGCCGCGCGCCGGGCAGGCCAGCCTGGTCACGCGTCAACGACTGCCTGATGGCAGCGGTGAAATGCCGGTGCTCGCGCCGCCATACCGCCTGGACGGCGCCCGCGCACCGGTGCGCCGCCCGCCTCCGGCGCTGGGGCAAGATACCGAGCAGGTGCTCGGCAGCGTGCTGGGCCTGCAACCAGCGCAGATCGCCGCGCTTAAGGCCGATGGAGTGGTGTAGTCGGCCTTTACAAAATTCATCTCAGTTGTTCATGGCGCTCGCGCGCCACCCGCGACGCATGAAACCGTTTTGTAGGGGCAACCCTTGTGGTTGCCCTGTGTGCGCGACACCGGCCCTTGTCCAGTGGATACAAGGGCAACCACACAAGGGTTGCCCCTACGACAGTCGCGCTAAACGGGTCAAGTTTCACTTCAGCATAGGGCGAGGTTCACCCCGCCCTATGCTTGCTTAAATAAACACCCTACCTTGCCAGTTCCGCGTGCATTTCTTGCACCGAGATCACGCCCAGCCGGTCCATGAACTTCATGCCCTCGACGGCGGCCTCGGCGCCGAACAGGGTGGTGATGGTGGGCACGCGCGCTTGCAGGGCGCTGGTGCGGATGGCGCGGCTGTCGGCAATGGCGTTGCGGCGCTCTTCGACGGTGTTGA
Source organism: Burkholderiaceae bacterium (assembly GCA_031277295.1). GTDB lineage: Bacteria > Pseudomonadota > Gammaproteobacteria > Burkholderiales > Burkholderiaceae_C > Ottowia. The sequence continues at coordinate 11,944 of JAITMV010000065.1, forward strand.
TGACCAGCGCGATTTCGCCATTTTTGAGCATATCGACGATGTGCGGGCGGCCCTCGGTGACTTTGTTGACGGTTTCGCAGGCGATGCCGGCGGCGGCGATGGCGGCGGCGGTACCACGGGTGGCGATGAGCCTGAAACCCATCTCCGCCAGTTGGCGCGCGATTTGCACGGCCTGCGGTTTGTCGGCGTTTTTGACGGTGAGAAAGACCTTGCCGCTGGGCGTGCCGTCCGGTTTGATGGGGCGCGGCAGGCGTTCGCCCGCGCCGAGTTGGGCCTTGATGTATGCCTCGCCGAAGCCGCGGCCCACGCCCATGACTTCGCCGGTGGACTTCATCTCCGGCCCCAGAATGGTATCGACGCCGGGGAATTTTATGAACGGGAACACCGCTTCCTTGACGCTGAAATACGGCGGCGTGACTTCCGAGCCGACACACTGCGTATGCAGCGACTGGCCGACCATGCAGCGCGCGGCGATCTTGGCCAGTTGCACGCCGGTGGCTTTGCTGACGAAGGGCACGGTGCGGCTGGCGCGGGGGTTGACTTCAAGCACGTAGATCACGTCTTGCCCGTCTTTTTGCTGAATGGCAAACTGCACGTTCATCAGGCCGACGACGTTCAGAGCCTGCGCCATCGCTGCGGTCTGGCGTTTGAGTTCCTCAGCCGTGGACTGGCTCAACGTGTAGGGCGGCAGCGAACAGGCGGAGTCGCCGGAGTGGACGCCGGCCTGCTCGATGTGCTCCATCACGCCGCCAATGAAGACGCGGCCCGTGGCGTCGCGCACGGCGTCAACGTCGCACTCGATGGCGTCGGACAGAAAGCGGTCCAGCAGCACCGGCGAATCGTTGCTGACGCGCACCGCCTCGCGCATG
>JAITMV010000201.1 GCA_031277295.1 Burkholderiaceae bacterium
AGCGGGATCATGCCGCGATCCAACGCCAGGTCCTTGTCGGACAAGCGGCGGAGGTAACGCATCATCGCCGTTTCGCTGTGGTGGGTGTTGAACACCGGGTGCGTCAGATAAGCGCTGGCGCGGCGCAGCGCGGGCGGAATTAGCGGCGCGGCGCTGGCGGCCAGTGCGTCAAAGCCGGGCAGTGGCTGGCCGTCTTTGGCGAAGATACGCCACAGCAGTTCAACATCGGCGCGGTCGTGCGTTTCGTCCAGCGACACGCACAGGTACACGTCCCACGTCTGGCGCAGATTGGCGCCCAGTTGCACGGCGCGGGCGGCGATCACGTCGGTCTGCGCATCGGTCTTGAAGCAGACCGTATCGAAGCCTGAGCCTTTCATCGCCGGGTAGCCCAATTGCGCCATGCCAGCGGTGAAGATGCTGGCCAGGCGAGTCACCCGCTCGGCGATGCGCTTCAACCCCTCAGGGCCGTGATAGACCGCGTACATACTGGCGGCCACGGCGGGCAGCACCTGCGCGGTGCAAATGTTGGACGTGGCCTTTTCGCGCCGAATGTGCTGCTCGCGCGTTTGCAGCGCCAGCCGATACGCGGGCTGGCCGTGCGCATCAATGCTGACGCCGACCAAGCGGCCCGGCATCGAGCGTTTGAACGCATCGCGGCAGGCCAGATACGCCGCGTGCGGGCCGCCCGCGCCCATCGGCAACCCAAAACGCTGCGTGCTGCCGACCACGATGTCCGCGCCCATCTCGCCCGGCGTTTTCAGCAGCGTCAGCGCCAGCGGATCGGCGGCGAAGATGGCGGCGGCTTGCCTGGCGTGAATCTGTTCAACCGACGCGCTCCAGTCCGCCAGCCAGCCACTGCTGGCGGGGTATTGGATGAGGGCGGCGAAGTAATCGTCGGCGGCGATGGCGGCTTGCCAGCCTTCAGCCGACTCAACCACCTTCACCCGCAAGCCCAGCGGCGCGGCGCGTGTGCGCAGCACCGCGATGGTCTGCGGGTGCGCGTCGCCCATCACCACGATCACGTCGCCCTTGGCCTTGACCGAGCGCCGCGCCAGCGTCATCGCCTCCGCCGCCGCCGTGGCCTCGTCCAGCATCGAGGCATTGGCGATGTCCATGTCGGTCAGCTCGCACACCATCGTCTGAAAATTCAGCAACGCCTCCATCCGCCCCTGCGAAATCTCGGCCTGATACGGCGTGTAAGCGGTGTACCAGGCCGGGTTTTCCAGAATGTTGCGCAAAATGACGCTCGGCGTGTGGCAGCCGTGATAGCCCTGGCCGATAAAACTCTTGAGCGCGCGGTTCTTGTCCGCAATGGCCCGCAACTCCGCCAGCGCCGCCGCCTCGCTTGCCGCTGGCGGCAGCACCATCGGCTGTGCGCGCACGATGTTTGGCGGCACGATGGAATCGATCAGCGCCTGGCGCGAGGCCACGCCGATGGCCGACAGCATGTGCCGCTCGTCGGCGGGCGTCAGGCCGACGTGGCGGGCGGGAAAATCGGGGGTGGGGGGCATGGGTTGATTCCTTCGCGATTCAGGTCTGGCTCTTACCCAGGAACCTGATACGGACTTGGCGTTGAAAATGACGGCAATGACTTCGCTGCGCTTCAATGACGCGCTTACCAGCGCATGACTCAGAAAATCATTTCGTCATGCTTGGCGCAGCCGGCGTCATTTCATCATCCTTGAATGCGAGACGGTATGCACTGTTGCAGGGCGCCAGCGCGTGCGCGCAGATCAACAAAAGCTACGCAATCAACGCCTTGTACGCCGCCTCATCCAGCAGCGCCTCGATCTGCGCTGCATTGCCTGGTTTGACCTTGAAGAACCAGCCCGCGCCCAACGGATCGCTGTTGGCAAGCGCCGGGTCGGCGCGCAGACTCTCGTTGACTTCGGTGACCTCGCCGTCGATGGGCATGAACACGTCAGCGGCGGCCTTGACCGATTCGACCACACCGGCTACCTCGCCTTGCGCAAAGGTCTTGCCGACTTCGGGCAATTCGACGAACACCACGTCGCCGAGCGCGTCTTGCGCGTGGACGGTGATGCCGACGGTGGCGACACCGCCGTCGCTGTGGACCCACTCGTGGTCCTTGGTGAATTTGAGACTCATGATTGCTCCTGAAAAATGAGCGCCTTACGCTTGATGAACAGGGTTAACCCCGGTAATACCGCGTCGCCACAAACGGCGTCGCGCTCGCCACCATTGGCACCGGCTTGCCGCGCACGATGGCGAAGACTTCGGTGCCGGTCACGGCGTAGTCGGGGCCGACGTAGGCCAGCGCGATGGGTTGGTCGAGCGTGGGGGCGAGCAGGCCGCTGCTGACGTGGCCGATGGTCTGACCATCCATATTTTCCAGCGCGGCGGGTTCGCGCACCGGAACGCGCTCCTTGGCGATCAGGCCGACGCGCTTGCGGGCCACGGGCTGCGCGCCATCCAGTTGCGCCAGCACCCGCGCCGCGCCGGGAAAGCCGCCAGCGCGCGCGCCGCCCGTGCGGCGCACCTTCTGGATCGCCCAACTTAAACCCGCCTCGGCGGGCGTGGTGGCGGCGTCGATGTCGTTGCCGTACAGACACAACCCGGCTTCCAGCCGCAGCGAGTTGCGCGCTCCCAGGCCAATCGGTTTGACCTCCGGTTGCGCCAGCAACGCGCGAGCGAAGGCTTCGGCGTGCGGGCCGGGCAATGAAATCTCGAACCCGTCCTCGCCGGTATAGCCGCTGCGGGTAACGTACAAATCCACGCTCCGCCAGCCGAACGCGCCGCCGGTCATGAACACCAGTTTTCCCACGCCCGGCATCAACCGCTGGAGCGCGGCGGCGGCTTGTGGCCCTTGCAGCGCCAGCAGCGCCTGTTCGGGCATCGGCGTGATCTGGCAGCGTGCGCCGATGCGCGCCCGCATGTGCGCGATGTCGCCCGCCTTGCACGCGCCGTTGACGATGAGGAAAAGGTGATCGCCCCGGTTGACGAACATCAGATCGTCGATGATCCCGCCCTCGTCATTCAGCAGCAGGCCGTAGCGTTGCTTGTCCAGCCCCAGGCCGATCACATCGACCGGCATCAGACTCTCCAGCGCCACGGCGGCGTCCGCCCCCGCCAGCCGCACCTGCCCCATGTGCGACACGTCGAACAACCCGGCGGCGGCGCGCACGTGCTTGTGCTCGACCATCAACCCGTCGGGGTACTGCACCGGCATGTGGTAACCGGCAAACGGCACCATGCGCGCGCCCAGTTCCAGATGCAGCGCGTGCAGTGGGGTGGTCAACAGATCGGATGAAGGGACAGACATGGCTGGCATCATATCGCCGTGCCACCCCGATTCCGGACCGGGAATGTGTCACGGTGCGGCGATTGGTGTAGAGTTTGAAGTCATGGAACTCGAAATCTACACCGCGTTCACCAAGGCTGGCATTCCCGATGAGGCAGCGCGCGCGGCGGTTGATTCGATCAGGAAAGAAATTGACAACCGCTACGCGCTGCACAGCGCGCAACTGGCCACGCGCGGCGACGTGGAAGCGGTGCGCAAGGAGGTAGGCGAACTCCGGGGCGAGATGAAAGCTGAAATTGCCAAGATGCAAACCGAAATCGCCAAGTCCCAAGCCGAAATCATCAAATGGTGCATGGGTTCCATCTTTGCCGCCGTTGGGCTGTTCCTCGCGTTGAGCAAGATGCTGCACTGAGAGCCTGTGAAAAAACCCGCCTTAGCCCGCTCATGCCGCCAAAACGCGCCCAGTCGTCGAAAGCAAATGCCCGCAATACCACGAGGTATTGCTGCGCTTTGCGCCTAGACCGGGCACGTTGCAGGCGGCTTAGCTCGGACGCGCCGGATTTCTTCACAGGCTTTGATCGCCGCCTGTTTCCGGCAACAGCCGCCCGAGGGCGGTTTTTTCATGCCTGAAAGTCGCGGCGCTGCGCGCAGGCGACAACTGCCGGAACCGGCGCGATGCGGCTGGTGAACATGGCCGGGGCGCAGTGCAACAGCCGCCAGCCCGCAGCGGAATCGAAGCGGCGGCGCACCTCATCTTCAGTCACCGCGCGCGGTACGTTGGGGCCGGCAAAAGTAACCGCGAATGCAAGCAGGTAGTACCGGCCACGTGGCGCGAGCGCACGTCGCAGGTTGGTCACGAAGGCGTCGCGCGCCGGGTCGTCCAGCAGGTGAAAAAACCCCGAATCGACGACCGTGCCGAAAGGCGGCCCCCATGCTGAAGGCGTAATGTCGGCGGGACGAAGAACGTCGCCGACCCGCAACGCGAGACGCTGCCGAACCGCCCGCGTCTGCACAGCGGCGCGGCGTTCGGCTTCGGTGATCGCGGCGGCAACGAAATCGACGCCCAGGGTCGGTAACCCGCGTTCGGCCAGCGCGATGGCGAGATCGCCCGTTCCGCAGCCGGCGTCGAGTACCGGCCCCTCGGGCGGCAGCGCCGCGAACAGCGCTTGCAGCGCCGGCTGCGCGGCGCCGATGTCCCAGGGCGCTGGGCCGCGATAGACGTTGGCGAAGAAGGTTTGGGGATCGGGGCCGAAGGGGGACATGGGGGAAAGCGCCGGTTTCTAGGGTAACCCACCCTAAAATAACAGGCTCACCCACCATCCCGGAGCACCGCCTGGAAACCGTCACCCTCTCGACCAAGGGCCAACTGGTCATTCCGGCCAGCGTGCGCAGCGCGTTGCGGCTGAAGGCTGGCAACCGGCTGAACGTTTCCATTCACGACGACAGCATCGTTCTGAAACCCGAAGCAACGCCTGCATGGAAACCGCTGAATCCGGCGGGCGTGAAGTTGAGCGCCGCCGAACTGTCGCAACCCGTCGATCTCTCCGGTACAAGCCGTCACCCTGGAAACCGCAGTTGAACGGCCCGCTTCACATCCCCGAATAATTCGGCCCGCCGCCGCCCTCGGGCGTGACCCAGACGATGTTCTGCGTCGGGTCCTTGATATCGCAAGTCTTGCAGTGCAAGCAGTTCTGGGCGTTGATTTGCAGGCGCTGGGCCTTGCCGCCTTGCGCTTCATCGGGGACAAACTCGTAAACGCCCGCCGGGCAATAGCGGCCTTCCGGGCCGGCGAACTTTGGCAGATTGATGCGCGTGGGCGCCGTCGGGTCTTTCAGCGTCAGGTGCGCGGGCTGGTTTTCTTCGTGATTGGTGTTGCTGATGAACACGCTAGACAGGCGATCAAAGCTCAGCTTGCCGTCGGGCTTGGCGTAGTCGATGGGCTTGCACTTGGCTGCCGGTTTGAGGTGCACGTGGTCCGGCTGCTTGCGGTGCAACGTCCACGGCATGTGGCCGCGCAGCGCGTATTGCTCCAGGCCGTTCATCACCGTGCCAACCGACAGACCGCGCTTGAACCAGTTCTTGAAATTGCGGTCCTTGTTCAGTTCGGCGGCCAGCCAACTGGCCTGAAACGCTTGCGGGTAGGCATTCAACTCATCGTGCTGGCGGCCCGCGGTCACGGCTTCATAGGCGGCCTCGCCCGCCAGCGTGCCGGTCTTGATGGCGGCATGGCTGCCCTTGATGCGGCTGACGTTCAGGTAACCCGCGTCGCAGCCGGCCAGCGCGCCGCCGGGGAACACGGTCTTGGGCAGCGCCAGCACGCCGCCGGCTGTGATGGCACGCGCGCCGTAAGACAGGCGCTTGGCGTTGACGTTGCCCTTGCCATCGGTAAAGTACCACTTCACGCGCGGGTGCGTCTTCCAGCGCTGGAACTCCTCGAACGGACTCATGTAGGGGTTGGCATAGCCCAAGCCGATGACGTAGCCACAGTACACCTTGTTGTCCTCGGCGTGGTACATGAACGCGCCGCCGTAGGTCATCTCGTCCATCGGCCAGCCGGCGGTGTGCATGACGAAGCCGGGCGTGTGGCGGCTGGGATCGATTTCCCACAATTCCTTGATGCCGATGGCATAACTCTGCGGGTCGCTGTCTGCGTCGAGTTTGAAGCGCTCGATCAGCCGCTTGCCCAGGTGCCCCCGCGAACCTTCGCAAAACAGCGTGTACTTGCCGAGCAGTTCCATGCCCAACTGGAAGTTGGCGGTCGGCTCGCCGTCCTTGCCCACGCCCATATTGCCAGTGGCCACGCCCTTGACGCTGCCGTCGTCGTTGTACAGCACCTCGGCGGCGGCAAAGCCGGGAAAAATCTCTACCCCCAGGCTTTCAGCCTGCTGCGCCAGCCAGCGCACCACATTGCCCAGGCTGACGATGTAATTGCCGTGATTGTGCGCGAACGGCGGCAGCATCGCACCCAGAAGGCGCGTGCCGCCGGTTTCCGACAGAAAAACGTAGGCGTCGTCAGTCACCAGTTGGTTCAGCGGCGCGCCCTTTTCTTTCCAATCCGGCATCAGCTCGGTCAGCGCGCGCGGATCCATGATTGCCCCGGACAGAATATGCGCGCCCGGCTCGGAGCCTTTTTCCAGCACCACCACCGATACGTCCTTGCCTTTTTCGGCCGCCAGTTGCTTGATGCGGATCGCCGCCGACAGACCGCTCGGCCCGGCGCCGACGATCACCACGTCGTACTCCATCGACTCGCGCGGGCCGTATTGCTGGATGATTTGTTCGGGGGTCATGGGGGCGGCTCCTCGGGTTTGAAATAATCGTCGGCATCGCCTGTACGGCTTGGCGTTCAGGCTTAATTCTATGCACAGGGCGATAGTGCCCGCATTTACCAAAGGAACGTTCCATGACCTACCGCATCGATTTGTCCGGCCGCATCGCTTTCGTCACCGGCGCTTCTAGCGGCCTGGGCGCGCAATTCGCCCGCACGCTAGCCGGCGCTGGCGCCGGCGTGGTGCTGGCCAGCCGTCGGCTGGAGCGGCTCAAGGACTTGCGCGCTCGCATTGAGGGCGATGGCGGCGACGCCCACGTGGTCGAATGCGACGTGACCGACGTGTCCTCCATCAAGGCCGCAGTCGCTCATGCGGAAACCGAGATGGGTTCCATCGACATCCTGGTCAACAACTCGGGCGTGTCCACCACCCAGCGCATTCAGGACGTAACCGAGCGGGACTACGACTTTACCTTCGACACCAACGTGCGCGGCGCGTTCTTCGTCGCGCAAGAAGTCGGCAAACGCATGATCGCTCGCGCCAAGGGCGCTGCGCCGGGCAGCTTCACCGGCGGGCGCATCATCAACATTGCCAGCATGGCCGGCATCCGGGTGCTGCCTCAGATCGGCGTGTATTGCATGAGCAAGGCGGCGGTCATCCAGATGACCCGCGCGATGGCGCTGGAGTGGGGGCGCTTCGGCATCAACGTCAATGCCATCTGCCCCGGCTACATCGACACCGAAATCAACCACCACCACTGGCAGACCGAGCAGGGCCAAAAACTCGTGAACATGATGCCGCGCAAGCGCATCGGTGAGCCGAAAGACCTGGACCCGGTGCTGCTGATGCTGGCCTCCGACCAGAGCCACTTCATCAACGGCGCGGTGATTTCGGCCGATGATGGGTTTACGCTTTGAGAGTCCGTGAATAAATGACGAAATGATCCTCGTCCCACGCTTGCTACGGTCCTGGCATGTAGGGGCGAAAAATCTTTCGTCCTCTCCCTCGAAGCCCGTGAATAAATGACGAATGACCCCGCTTCGAACGGTGCATCTCAAATCAGGCGTAGCAAGTGCGTCGCCCAAGCGCGGCGAAGTCGCTCTGTCAGTCACCCGCAAGACCCGAAGGGCGGCACAAAAACATGCTCGATGGGGTTTGAGATGCTATGATGCGCAAGCATCACATCATCCTGCTGCCCATCATGCGCACGACCCTTGACCTTGACGAAGACATTCTCCTGGCGGCCAAAGAACACGCGGCGCGCGAGCGGCGGTCGATTGGCGCGGTCATCTCCGAGTTGGCGCGCGAATCGCTGCGCCGTCCGGCGGCGTCCGCGCGTCGCGGCACGCGCGGCGGTGGGCGGTTCGCGGTGCTGCCGGCGCGCCAGGAGATCATCACGGTTGAACACATCCGCAGCTTGCAGGATGCCGAAGGCGTTTGAGTCTGAGGTGCCGGCCAGCATGCGCATGCTGCTCGACGTGAACGTGCTGATCGCCTTGCTGGACGACGCGCACGTGTTTTCGCGCCGCGCCAATGAATGGCTGGATGCGGTTCCACGCCGGATCGCCACTTGCCCCATCGTCGAGAACGGCGTGATCCGCATCATGAGCGCGCCGGTCTATTCCGCCACCCACCGCGTCACGCCCGAACAAGTGGCACAAGGGCTGCGCGTCCTGCTCGAAGCCGTGGATCACGAGTTCTGGCCCGACGAGGTTTCGATGCTCGACGAAACGCTGGTGGACTTCAGCCGCCTGCACGGACACCGCCAGGTGACCGACGCCTATCTGCTCGCGCTGGCCGTGCGTCGGCAGGGCGCCATGGCGACCTTCGACACCGCGCTGCCCGTGACTGCCGTGCGCGGCGCTGGCAGGAAGCACGTGCTGCAAATCTGAGCGCCTGTGAGCAGGCTCTAGTACGCCCATGCAGGGGGCGCGGCACAGCCGGCAGGCTGTGCCCGTTCGCGCTGCCCAAGGGCGCTGCTTAAGCACCCTTGGAGCCACGGCGCTCACCCTTGCCAGCCTACCCAATGACAGCTTGCTCAGGCGCGTTCAACTACCGTTTCCAGGTTGAACCTTCATTCCTCCTCTCCCCCCGCCTTGTACTGACTCGTCAATTGCTGCTGCACGTTAGGCGGCACGATTTCGTAATGGGACAAGGCCAGCGCGTAGCTGCCCTGACCGGCGGTCATGGCGTTGAGGCGGTTCTGGTAATCGGTCAACTCGGCTAGTGGAGCCTGGCCGCTGACAGTGACGCTGCCCAGGCGCCCGCTATCGGTGCCGCTGACGATGCCGCGGCGCGCCGACAGATCGCCCGTGATCGCGCCCATCGCGCTTTCAGGCGCGGTAATGTGGATGCGGGCAATCGGCTCCAGCACCACCGGTCGGGCGTCGCGGATGGCGGCGCGGAAAGCTTTTTTCCCGGCGGTGACGAAGGCGATTTCCTTGCTGTCCACCGGGTGGTGTTTGCCGTCGTGGACGATGACACGCACGTCCTGCACCTCATAGCCGGCGATCACCCCTTCGGCCAACGCTTCGCGCACCCCTTTTTCCACCGCCGGCATGAACTGACCGGGGATAGTGCCGCCCTTGACCTGATCGACGAACTCAAAACCCGCGCCGCGCGCCAGCGGTTCGATGCGCAGATGCACCTCGCCGAACTGCCCCGCGCCGCCGCTTTGCTTTTTGTGGCGGTGCTGGGCGGCGGCGTTCTGGGTAATGGTTTCGCGGTAGGCGATGCGCGGCGGGCGGGTATCGACGTCGAACTTGAATACCTCGCGCAGTCGTTGCAGCATCACCCGCAAGTGCAACTCGCCCAGGCCGTAGACGATGGTTTCGTTGGTCTGCACCGCGTGTTCCAGCCGCAGGCAGGGGTCTTCGGCGACCAGTTTGGCGACGATTTCCCACAGGCGCTGCTCGTCGCCGCGCCGCTTCGGTGCAAGCGCGATGCCATGCACGGGCATCGGGAACGGCAGTGGCTTCAAGTGAATGTGATCGTCCTCGGCGGCGTCGTGCAGCACGGCATCGAAGTGCAACTCGTCAATCTTGCCGATAGCGCAAATGTCGCCCGGCCCGGCGCTAGCCACCTCGACGTGGTTCTTGCCCTGTTGCAGATACAGATGGCCGACCTTGAACGGCTTGCGCCCGTCGCCCACGTACAACTGCGAACCGGGCGTGATGGTTCCCTGATGCACGCGCACGAAACCGAGCTTGCCGACGAAGGGATCAATGCTGACCTTGAACACGTGCGCCAACACGTGTGCCGCCGGGTCGGGCTGGGCGTGCATCGGCGTGGCGGCGCTGTTTTCGTTGTTTACCTCGCCGTTGAGAAAGTCGGGCGGATTGCCCTCGGTCGGGTTCGGCAGCAGGCGGGTGATGATGTCCAACAACTCGGCCACGCCCGCGCCGCTGCGCGCGGACACGAAGCAGACCGGGATCAAGTGTCCCTCGCGCAGCGCCTGCTCCAGCGGTGCATGCAACTCGGTGGCGTCGATGTCGCCCTCGTTCAAGTAGCGGTCAACAAAGGCCGCGTCGACTTCCACCACCTGTTCGACCAGCGCACGGTGCGCGTCGGCCACAGCACCGAAGTCGCTATGGCCGTCGCGGTTGTAAAAGCAGTCCACCACCTTGGTGGCACCGGCGTCGGGCAGGTTCAGCGGCAGACATTCCTTGCCGAACTCGGTCTGAATGTCGGCCAGCAGCGCCGCCAGGTCCACCCCTTCGGTGTCGATTTTGTTGACGATGATGAGGCGGTCAAGCTGCCGCTGGGCGGCATAGTCCATCATGCGCCGCGCCATAGGCTCTATCCCGCTGGCGGCGTTGATGACGACGGCTGCCGTCTCCACCGCCTCCAGCGCCGACAGGCTCTGGCCGATGAAGTCCAGCGCGCCCGGCGTGTCGATCAAGTGAATGCGGCAGCCGCCATGCTCGGCGTGCATCACCGACGATTGCAGCGAATGCCTGGCCTTGATCTCCAGCGCGTCATGGTCACTCACCGTATTGCCGCGCTCCACGCTGCCGGCCGCGCCGATGGCGCCGCTATGCTGCAACAGCGCCTCGGCCAACGTGGTCTTGCCCGCGGCGGCGGGGCCGACCAGCGTCAGCGTGCGGATCTGATCGACGGCGAAGGCGGGAGCGGATGGTGGCATGGCAGAACTCCTAATGTGAAAAAACACAAGCCGCCATTGTCGGCGAGAAAAAGAGACTTATTTCATGGCCAGCAACGCTGGCGCCATGCGCTCTGCGCGCATCCAACCACTTGCGCGCCTTGCCTGCCGCCGCGCGCAAGGGTTGGAAGTGGACGGGGGCTGGGCATCGCCTTAAGCCGGCCCAAGCGCAACCGGGTCAAGGGGTCAAAAACGGCGCTTAGGAGCTGAACAACGCCGCCAATTGACGGCGGTTGCGCCGGTCGTTCCAGTTCCAGACTTCGCGGCCTTCCAGTCCAAGCGGCCCCCAGACCGCGATAGCGTGGCGACCTCCGCAGGTCACCACCTTCAGGCGCGACAAATTCACCGGCACCTTGCGGAACGCGCCGCCGCTGATGGCGGTGCGCAGGTTGGCTTCCAGCGCCACACCGACCTCACCCGGCACGCCCGGTGGCACCACGAACACCTGGCGATGGCTTTCGCTTTGCAGGCGTTCGTTGACGACCGGCTTGCCGGCTTCGTCCACCTGTATGCCCGACTGTCGCAACCAGCCAGGCAAATCGGCGCCGCTGGCTATGATGGGGGCGTCGCACATCAGGCTGGCGCCGCTGGCCAATTGCAGTGCGCGACCGTCGATATTCACGCAACGGTCTTGCAGCAGGTTGACGTTCAGCGCTTTCAGCCGTCCCAGCACGCGGCGCTGCAACACCGCCGGCTGCCCATGCAACAGCGGCGTATCGCCGGCCAATAGCGTGACGCGGCTACCATGCGGAGCCGCCAAAATTTGCGCCGCCGCCATGGCCAGTTCGGCCGCGAACAAATCGCTGCCGATGACTCCCACTTGCAGCCCGCGCGCACGTGCCAGCGCCTGGAGCTGCGGCCAGAGTTGGACGAAATTTTCCAGCGGTCGGGTGAATAGCGCGTTATGGCGCGCGCCGGGTATTTGGACTTCGACCCGGTCGCGGTCGAAGGCGGGCTCGGCATCGATTGACAGCACATCGTAGGGCAGGGCGTCGCCGCTGGACAACTGTACGCGGCGCCCTGCCGGATCCAGTGAATGCACGTGTGCCGAAACGAAGCCGACGCCACTGGCCTCGATCAGACGGGCGAGCGGGACACGGATGTCTTGCAATGTGTAGTCGCCGGCCACATAGCCGGGCAGCAAGGCGGGTTCGACGTAGTAAGGATACGGGGCCACCAAGGTCACGACGCTGCCGCCCGTACCTTGCCGGGCCAGGCTTTTGAGCACATGCAGATGCGCGCGGCCGGTGCCGAGCAGCACCAGGTGTTTCCGGGAAGGATTCGCGTTCATAGAGCAAGTGTACTTTGGGGGCGTTTGCGTTTGCGGTCGAACGTGCGAGACGCGGCATCCGAAACAGGTTTCCCCGCGGCAGATGCTCAGTCCACCAGGGCCTGGGCGAACTCGCGCGCCTTAAAAGTCTGCAAATCCTGCAACTGTTCGCCCACGCCGATGAAGTACACCGCCAACGGCTGCGCGCGCGCCGCGTATTCACGTGCGATGGCGCACAGCACGCCGCCCTTGGCGGTGCCGTCCAGCTTGGTCACGATCAAGCCTGTCAGCGGCGCCGCTTGGTCGAACGCCCGCACCTGCGCCAGCGCGTTCTGCCCGGTATTGCCGTCAATCACCAGTAGCGCTTCGTGTGGCGCGGTCAGGTCAGCCTTGGCGATGACGCGACGGATCTTGGCCAATTCGTCCATCAGATGCTTTTGCGTTTGCAAGCGACCGGCGGTATCAATCAGCACCACGTCCTTGCCGCGCGCGCGCGCGGCAACCACGGCGTCAAACGCCACCGCCGACGGGTCGGCATCCTGCTGGCTGATGATCTCCACCCGGTTGCGGTCGGCCCACGCCGCCAACTGCTCGCGCGCCGCGGCGCGAAAAGTGTCGGCGGCTGCTAGCAGCACACTCGCTCCCGCCTCGGCCAGGTGCCGGGTCAGTTTGCCGATGCTGGTGGTCTTACCGGCGCCATTGACGCCCGCTACCATGATGATGGTCGGGTGATAGGCGCCCACCACCAGTGTCTTTTCCAGCGGCGCCAGCAAATCGGCGATGGCGTCCTGCAATAGCGCCTTGACCTGCGCTGGCTCGGTGGCGCGCCGCGCCTTGACGCGCTGTTTCAGATCGTCCAGCAAATACTGCGTTGCTGCCGTGCCGGTATCGGCCATCAGCAGCGCCGCTTCCAGATCGTCGTACAGCGTCTCGTCGATGCGCGTGCCGGTAAACACCGCGGTAATGCCGCCGCCGGTCTTGCGCAGGCCGTTCTTTAGCCGCTGAAGCCAACTGCCGCGATCAGGCGATTCCACTGGTTCGGGCGCGGAGGACGAGTCGGACTCATCCGAGGCTTGAGTATCCAATGTACGGCACTCATCAATGGCCGGTGCCGCCTCAGGCGGTGTAATCGACGGGGATGGGCTGGCCGGCGGCGCATCGGGCAACGCAGTCGGCGGCGCCTCATCGGCGGGCACTGTGTTGGCGGGATCAGGCGGCGTCGGTTCGGTCGCCTTTTTTCGACGGAAAAAGCTGAACATCAATGCGAATTCTGACATGCCCGCAAGGTGATCCACCCGTGCAAGGGTGCGATTGAAAGTGATGTGTCCTAATAGAGACCTTACCGCCGAAGCAAGGAGCCCGCCATGGAAATCGACCAGATCAGCGACGAGGAGATACTGCAAGGTCTGCAAGCGCACCCG
>JAITMV010000234.1 GCA_031277295.1 Burkholderiaceae bacterium
ATTTGTTCGTCAGGCAAGGCGCAAACCGGAGCAATACCGAGTGGTATTGCGAGGATTTGCAACGCAGCATGGCGGACAAAGACGCGATTTCATGTAAAGGTTTTGGTGGAACGGAGCACCAGTGTAGTGCTGCGCGTTTAGCGGTGCTTACGGGCCAGCGGATTGGGCTGCTCTGGCAAGGCGCAAGCCGGAGCAATACCCAGTGATATTGCGAGGATTTGCTTTCGCCGCCAGAGAGTCAAAGGCGCGGCTCCATAAGTGCCGATAAGCGCGCAGCACTGCACTTGCTGCCGCTCCTCCCCTCGTCATTGCCGCCTACCTCTCTCGTCATTCCCGCGAAGGCGGGAATCCACAAGGCGCACCCCCAAACGCCGGCTTCTGAATAAAGCAAGCGTAGGGCGGGGTTAACCCCGCCATCCCCCGGTTTCGTGAGGCGGCGCTTGTGGCGGGGTGAACCCCGCCCCACGCTTGCTGTGTCACCAAAATCGGCGCCACGCACCCCTTGCAGGCCAGGCGCCCAACCCAATCGCTCGCGGCTGTTGCTCCCTTCCCTTCAAGGGTAGGGCTGAGGTGGCGGCCATTGCCTTGCACGGGCCACGAACGAAAAAGCTCAGGCGTTGCCTTCAGGGTAAATGGGAATCTGAATCCGTGGCCTCAAGAAGGAAAGGCCCCACCTGCAAGGTGATGCGTTTTCCTCTTCAATTCACGGATTCAGGTGGGAAATTTGGGTTGAATAAACGCCCCTGGATTGTTGGCGCCGACCGGAAGCTCATTTCGCTCGTTTCGCTACGCCCCTCTACTCGTAAGTCATTGTCAGGACGCTCATTTCTCCCAACCCACTTGTACTGTTGCCGATGCTTGCCGAGGTAGGGGTACGGCATCAAAAATCCCGCCAGAACAGCTAATCCAGCCTAATCGGGTGAAAATTCCGACGGCAAATCCGGTCTAATCGGGTATATTTGCCGGTATGAACACCGACACCATCGTCATCACCCCCGAGTTGCTCGCTCTCCTGTCGGAGATTGACGAGTTCAAGCCCGGTAGGTTGGGCTGAGCACCACGATGCCCAACATTCGGATGAATAGCAAACGCCGTTTAAGCACACGAACTTTACCGTCAATTTGGCCAAATGAATTTCTTGCCGCCACAATAAAATGGATGATGATTTTCGATTTTGGAAATATAATGACACCAATTCCAGCATTCTTGATTCACCCGAGTGTTGGGCATCATTGCGTTCAGCCCAACCTACCGGGCTGCGTTCCCAAGTGCAAAGCACGGCTCCTTAAGGAACCTCTGAACAATTCACCACCGCTCGGGCTGAAGCTCTGTCGACGCTCTTGATTTTCATGGAGATTCCCTTCGACAGAGCTTCAGGCGAACAGAGTTAATCCGAGGCCCCTTAGAAAGAAGGCCCTGCAAATTCGCCCTGGTGTTTCATAGCGCTGGCGCCAAAGCTCCCTTTCCCCAAAGGAGGAAGGAGAAAAACTACCCACTGCCTCGCATCGCCTAAACGGGAACAGACCTTCAAGTTGGCGCCTATGCGTGAAGGCGGGAATGACGATGGAGGAAGTTTTGCGCCACGTGAACTCCCAAAGCGATATTGATTCGATCAAAACTTGGGAGTTTTGCTGCCCGTGATGACCCCGAAATGCCAGTGTTCATGCGGGCTGGAGAGGTTTTGCAAAGGCCGACTACCTCGGTGCATCCGTGCGCCATTTGCGGCGTGTGAAAAAGTTGACCGTTTTGGGATTTTGCGATTCGTAGAGGGTGTGTTTGCAAAAATTTTTCACCTACATTTGTTAGCGTGCAAAGTTTGTGCTTGCAGGCTTTGCTCCGATGGCAAACGGCAAAACTGAATTCAGTCCCGTTTGTCAGTTTTTCATCATAATCCACGTTTCAATCATGAAAAAAACGCTTCTTATCACTTCCTGCATCGCAGCTTCGCTTTTTTTGCTGCAAGCCTGCGGCGGCGACGGTGACGATACCAATCCGTCCGATCCTGTTCCCCCCATCGCCAACCCGGACGACAAAGACCCCGGTGAGCCGCCAGGCGGTGTCCCCAGGGAACAAGGCTCCGTCAGCGCGCCCTTCGTGCAAGGCGATGCCTCGCGTTACATCATGGTGTCCCCCTCGGGCCAGAGCTTCGGGGTACTTTCCAGCAGCCAGCAGACCCCTGGCGGCGCAATGACCACGGTGGGCGACTACCAGCTTGCGGGAACTTATGATGTCCAGGACATCAATGGCGATGCCAGCTTTGCCATCGGGCGCTGGGCCAAGGGCAGCGTTACCCGTGACTCTGGCCCAGCGGATATGCTCTCGGGCACGGACGGACGTGCATACCACTATCTCGCTTACCAGGGTGTAAGCGAATTTCCTCCGGATATCAACTCGTGCTCGGACGTGATACGGGACGGACGCCCAAGTCGTTTATGTACCGCAATAGGCATGCCCCCTCTACGCTGCACCGGCGGCAGTTTCACCAAGCCGACCTATACCGGTGGCGGCAGCAAACCCGCGTTGACGGGATCTTCGGTGACCGGTGTGGCAGACATCTCTCCGTACGGCGGTCCGCGATTCGTCAGCGGTTCGCTGACTGTCAACGCCAATGGTGAAACCGTGAATTTGAGTTTCCCTGACAGCTTGTCTTCGCCCGACGCAATGGCTTTCACCGGCCAAGCCTTGACCTCCAACGGATCCGGCACCGGCGTGCAACTGGCGGCTGCGGGCGACGGCGCTTATGCGCTGGTCATCACGTACGCGGCCGTCACCCCCAGCGGGGCGCGCTACATCGGCGTGGGACGTATGAATTGCTCCCAAGAGTCTTTTACCTTGGTTACCTTGGAGAAGCGGCTCCCCGGTCAGGCTCCGTTGGGGGAATAAATCCCCTCATCACAACCCCGAAACGCCAGTGGTTTTATCGCAATGCGTACCGCTTATCGGGCCGCGTTGGCGCCATGCACCGGCAAACTACCGCAAACGCTGTTTCATCGCCCGCTCGACTTCGCGTTTGCCTTCGCGCTCTTTGATGGTGCCGCGTTTGTCGTGCGTGGCCTTGCCTTTGGCCAAGGCGATCTCGCACTTGACGCGGCCGTTTTTCCAGTGCAGGTTCAGCGGTACCAGGGTGTAGCCTTTTTGCTCCACCTTGCCGATCAGGCGGCGGATTTGGTCTGCGTGCATCAGCAGTTTTTTGGTGCGCGCGGCCTCGGGGCGGACGTGGGTGCTGGCGGTGCCTAGAGGGTTGATCTGACAGCCAATGGCAAACAGTTCGCCGTCTCGGATAACGACGTAGCCGTCGGTCAGTTGCGCTTTGCCGGCGCGCAGCGCCTTGACTTCCCAGCCTTGCAGCACCATGCCGGCCTCGAAGCGTTCTTCAAAGAAGTAGTTGAACGCGGCCTTTTTGTTGTGGGCAATGACCGAGGGAGTGGGTTTGGGTTTGGCGCTGGCCATCGTAGGCTGTGTGGGCAGACCGGCCTAAAATCGGGCGAATTGCGTATTTTATGAAATCCGTCCGCAAGTCCGTTCTCATCTGGTACTCCGCGCAGGAAATGTACGACCTGGTTGTCGATGTCGAGCGCTATCCCGATTTTCTGCCCTGGTGCAATTACGGCAAGGTCATTGAGCATACCGAGCGTGGCATGACGGCCGAGGTCGGCCTTGCCTTCAAGGGCGTCAAGCAGGTGTTTGCCACTCGCAACGAACACACGCCAGGCCGCGAGGTGCGGTTGCATCTGGCCAAGAGCAAGGGGCCGTTTTCCGTGCTCGAAGGCGTGTGGACTTTCACCCCCGTCGGCGGCGCTGGCGAGCGCGCCTGCCGCGTCGAGTTGAAGCTGGACTACGGTTTTTCCAGCGTACTGTTGGCCACGTTGGTTGGGCCGGTATTCGACAAAATTGCCACAACCTTGGTGGACGCCTTCGTGCAACGCGCCCAGCAGGTATACGGCGGCGCCGCGGCGTGAGAGACGCATTCATCACCGTGACCGTCGTCTATGCGCCCGCTGCGCGGCAGGCGCATGAGGTGACGCTGAGCCTGCCTGCTGCCAGCCCGGTGCGCGCCGCCATTGACGCCAGCGGGCTTTTGACGCAATGCCCCGATATCGATCTGAGCGGCGGCGCGGTCAGCGTGTGGGGCCGCAAAGTGTCGCCCGATCAGCCCTTGCGCGCGCACGACCGGGTGGAAATTTGCCGCCCCTTGCGCGTCGATCCCAAACTGGCGCGTCGCGAGCGTTTCAACAAACAGGGTAAATGACATCCGTTCCGTCATACCTACTCAAACCTGATTGAGTTTGGCAAGGTCGTAACGGCGATGCCCGCCCGCCGTGTGTTCGGCAAGCAAACGCTCCTCAGCCTCCCATCGCCGCGGCGTCGTGATCGACACGCCCAGCGCCGAAGCCGCTTCACCTATGCCTACCAATCTCTCCATTTTGGAGGGTATCGCATAGATTTAACGAGATTTCAATCGAACTGTTCAAGCCCCGACAACCGACAGGGCGAAGTCGTCGCAAGATACCACATACGCCACCAAAAAAGCTGGAATGCGGTATCATCATGGCAACATGATCGTCGTGGATACCAATGTCTTTGTCGGCGCCTGCCTGGGCGTTGGCGCGTCGGCGCGCATCATCGAATTGTGCTTGCAAGGGCCGTTGCGCCCCATCATGGGGTCGGCTTTGCTGTTCGAGTACGAAGATGTGCTGGCACGCCCTGCCCTGTTTGCGGACTGCCGTCTAAGTGCCGCTGAGCGCGACGAATTACTGGATATTTTTCTGGCCCGCTGCACATGGACCAAAACCTATTTCGCATGGCGGCCCAACTTGCGCGACGAGGCGGATAACCACGTCGTCGAATTGGCCGTGGCCGCCGGCGCGTCGCACATCGTGACTTGGAACGTGCGTGATTTCGCGGCGATGGAATTGCGTTTTCCGGCGTTGCGGCTGGCCACGCCGGCCCAATTTTTGAAGGAGCACACACCATGAGCGCCCTAACCCTTCGCTTACCCGATCATAAACACGCGCGCTTGAAGGCGCTCGCCCAACAGCGAGGCTTAAGTCTGGCGCGGCTGTTCGATGAACTGACCACCCAGGCGTTGACCGAGTTCGACGCCGAAACGCGCTTTCTCGCCCGCGCTCAGCGCGGCACGAACCGCGTCGAGCGGGGGCTGGCGTTGCTGCGCAAGGCTCAGGCCGACGGCGACGCCGCGCAATAAAAATTTAGGCTTGGCCGCCGCTGCCGAACAACGCCCGCACGCGCGCCAAGTCTTGCGGCGTATCGACACCGGGGCCAGGGGCGTGCGCGGCAATGTGGACGGCGATGCGATGGCCGTGCCACAGTACGCGCAATTGCTCCAGCGCCTCGCATTGCTCCAACGGCGCTGGCGGCAAGGCCGGGAAAGCACGCAAAAAACCGGCCCAATAACCATACAAGCCTATGTGACGCAGCGGCGCGGGCCGTGTGGGCAACGCGGCAATGCCTTGGGCGAAGCCATCGCGCCACCAGGGCAGCGGGGCGCGGCTGAAGCTCAGCGCCAGCCCTTGTGCGTCGGTCACGACTTTCACCACGTTGGGATTGACGAAATCCGCCACGCTTTCGATGACATGCGCCGCCGTGCTGACGGACACCCGCGGCTGCTTGCGCAACAGGTTGGCGACGGCGTCGATCAGCGCCGGATCGATCAGCGGCTCGTCGCCCTGCACGTTGACAACGATATCGTCACCATCCAACCCCAACTGCTCGCAGGCCTCGGCCAGACGGTCGCTGCCGCTGGCGTGGTCGGCGCGCGTCAGCAGCGCCCGCACGCCGTGAGCAGCGCAAGCGGCAACGATCTCGGGCGCGTCGGCGGCCACCACTATTTGGGCCGCGCCGGACGCTTCAGCGCGCTCGGCCACGCGCACTACCATCGGCTTGCCGCCAATGTCGGCCAGCGGCTTGCCGGGCAACCGGGTCGATGCCAGCCGGGCCGGAATCAGAACGGTAAACGGCGCGCTCATCCCACCAGCGGCGTGCGCGGCGGCAGTGCGGCCAACTCCTCG
Source organism: Burkholderiaceae bacterium (assembly GCA_031277295.1). GTDB lineage: Bacteria > Pseudomonadota > Gammaproteobacteria > Burkholderiales > Burkholderiaceae_C > Ottowia. Next base: position 6,030 of record JAITMV010000234.1, read on the forward strand.
TCCGACAGCGTGCGCGCCTCGCCTTCCAGCATGATGGGAATACCGTCGCGCACCGGGTAGGCCAGGCGGGCCGAGCGCGAGATGAGTTCGTTTTTCTGCCGGTCGTAGTCGAGCGGGCCTTTTGTGACGGGGCAGACCAGCAGTTCGAGCAGTTTCGGGTCCATGGGCGAATCACTATGCGGAGGATTTGGAAAGCAGGTTCATCACCAGCACCCCGGCGACGATCAACGTCATGCCGACGATGGCCCAGACGTCCAGCCGCTGGCCGAAAACCAGCCAGCCGATCACGGCAATCAGTACCGTACCCAGACCGGCCCAGATGGCGTAGGCCACGCCGACCGGGATGCCGCGCAACGCCAAGGCCAACAGCCAGAACGCCAAGCTGTAGCCGACGATGACGACCAGCGTCGGCCCCAGCCGCGTCAGACCATCGCTGGTTTTCAGCGCGCTGGTGCTGATGACTTCGGCGACGATGGCACCACCGAGGGGAAGCCAGGGGTTCATGCGGCGGCGTCTTGAAAATCAGTATGCAAGATCATGCGCGTGGATGATCCTGGAAACCGCAGTTGAACGCGCCCGAGCTTAGCTGTATCGGGCGGACTGGCAAGGGCGAATGCCGCGGCTCCAAACGTGCTTGGCGCACGTTTGGACGGCATGAGCGGCGTCGGACTCTGGCCGACGCGCGCCCTGCAAGGGTGAGGACACCGCAGGCTAATGCCTGCAAATACAAGCAACGCCGCCAGCGCGCCAGAAGCCCCAAGTTTTGGCGGCCTGATCGGGTGCGTAGCGCGCTCACCAAAAAGGTGAAGGTTGTCGGAGTATCAAAAGTTAACATTGATGCGGTTTTCCTGAAGGTGGCACGCGATCAACTGCGGTTTCCAGGATGATAGCCGCGCGCGCGTAGCGCCTCCTCCAGCGCCGCGAAGAAAGCGGCGGGCACTTGCAGCGTCAGCGGCACGGCTAGCGCGTCGGGCCGGTGCCGCCACAGTTTGAGCGCGTCTTTTTCGGTGCAGATCAGCGTTTTGTTTCTGTCCGGCAGGCGCCGCCAGTCATCAAATGAGGCGTGATCGGACAACCCTTCAGTGTCGGCCAGCGTCAGCCCGAGGGCGCGCAACATGGCGAAGAAGGCGTCTGGCCGCGCGATGGCGGCCACGGCGGCGAGCGGCTGGCCTCGCAGCGCGGTCAACGGCACGCGCGTGCCGTCGGCGCGCGATGCCTCGGGCGCAAGGGCGCGGCGAGCCTCATACAACGGCGTGCCCGGCGGCAACGCAAGAGGGACAGCGGCGGCCTCGGTTTGCAGCACCAGATCGGCCGGGCGCGGCCACGGCTGGCGCAAAGGCCCGGCGGGCAGCAGCCAGCCGTTGCCCGCGCCGCCAGCATCGAACACCACGATCTCCACGTCGCGCGCCAGCGCCAGATGTTGCAGGCCGTCGTCACAGACCAGCACGTCAGTGTCGGGATAAGCGCCCACCAGCGCCCGGCCGGCATCGGCGCGGCGGCGGGCGACGAACACCGGCACATCGGCGCGGCGGCGCAGCAGCAGCGGCTCGTCGCCGACGGCGCGCGGGTTGGCTTCGGGCGTGACTTCGCGGCAATCATCGCTGGATCGTCCGTAACCGCGTGAGATGATGCCGGGCCGCCAGCCGCGCGCTTTCAGGTGCAGGGCGATCACCAGCGTCGTCGGCGTCTTGCCCGCGCCGCCGGCAACAACGTTGCCGACCACGATCACGGGCACGGGCAGCCGCGCAGCCCGTACCCAGCCCCGCCGGTACGCCGCACGCCGCAGCGCCGCCAGCGCGCCGAACAGCAACGACGACGGCCACAACAGGCAAGCCAGCAGCCCGCGCCGCCGCCAGGCGATACGCAGGCGATGCTCAATGGAAGCGCGAAACATGGAGGTTGGCCGGGACTTTAGGGGATCACTCACCCGGCCCGCTAAACGCTCAAGGCTCGACGCCGCCGCTGGTCTGCGTCGCGAAGGTCATGCGCGTCAGCCCCTCGCGGCGCGCGGCATCCATTACCGTCACCACCGCTTGCACCGGCGCGGCGGCGTCGGCGCTGATGATGAGAACGCTGTCTTGTTCAACCAGTTCGTGCAGCGCGCCGGCCACGGCCTCGACGCTGCGCGCTTGCAACGGCTGCCGGTTAACGGCGTAGCGACCATCGGCGGCAATGGCAACGATGATCTCCTTGGGACGGTCGCGAGCCGCTTCGACGTCGGCCACCGGCAACGACACTTGCAGTTCGGTGAACTTGCTGTAGGTGGTGGTCAGCATCAGAAAGATCAGGATCACCAGCAGCACGTCGATGAACGGGATCAGGTTGATCTCCGGCTCATCGGGCGAACGGGATCTGAACTTCACCGGCCGGCTCCACTGCTGCCAACGCCGCTGCCCGGACACAGGCGCTCCAGGTGACGGGCGAAGCGCTCGGTCGCCAGCTCCAATTCCAGCACGTAGCCGTCCACCTTGGCCCGGAAATAACGCCAGCAAATCAGCGCCGGAATCGCCACCATCAGCCCGAATGCCGTGTTGTACAGCGCCACCGATATGCCATGCGCCAGTTGCGCCGGATTGCCTGCCGTCAACGCGCCGGCCGGCGCCTGCGAGCCGAAGATGTCTATCATGCCGATCACCGTGCCCAACAGACCCATCAGCGGCGCGACCGAGGCAATAGTGGCAATGGCCGGCAAGTAGCGCTCCATCTGGTGCGTCACCTCGCGGCCGGCGTTTTCCATGGCGTTGCGCACGTCCTGTGGCGTACAGCGCGGGTTAAGAGTGATCGTGCGCCAGCCGGTGGCCAGCACCTGGCCCAGCGCCGAGTGCTGGGCCAGTCGGTTAACCATTTCGGTGCCGGGCACGGAGTCGCGTGAAACACCGATAGCCTCGTTAACCAGGCTGGGCGAGAAGATGCGGCTGCGTCGAAGGCTGAGCGCACGCTCGCCGATAAAGGCCAGAGCCAGAACGGAACATAGGATCAGCGGCCAGATCGGCCAGCCGGCGGCTTGTATGAGCGAAAGCAAGGGCGGTTCCCGATTCAGAGAATGTAAATGGATTCGGCATGTGGCAAGCTCTAAGTCGCCAAAACGTATCCGATTGTCTCGCGCAAAGCGCGGCAATACGCTGTGGTATTGCGGACAGTTGCCTTCGATGATCGGGCGCGTTTTGGCGGCATGAGCGGGCCTTAAGGCGGATTGGCTCGCACCCTCTCGGTGGAGCAAACGCGCCGCTTGGCCAGCAGCGCCGGTTGACGGTCAGTCAGCCAGTGATTATGGCGCACGCTTGGACAGCATTACTCGCCTCGGGTGCGATTCAACCTGGAAACCGTAAAGGCAAATGCCCGCGATACCACTCAGAGAGTGTATTTAACCTGGAAACGGCAGTTGAACGCGCCCGAGAACGTGTTCACACGCCCGCGCCGGGATCGTAAACACGTTTCAAGACAGCCCTCAGGCCGATTTGCTCAGGCATGCCTTCATGAATGCCTTGCGTTCGTCGCCTTTCTGGGCGCCGGCCTGCTGATTGCAAATTTTCATTTTTTCCTGCTGTGTGGCGCCGTTATGAGCGCGCAGGCACTGCTTCATGAACGCTTTGCGCTCATCGCCCTTTTTGCCCGTGGCTTGCTTGTTGCAGGCGGCCATCCTTTGTTGCTGCGAGTTAAGCGGTTTGCCACTGGCGGCATGGGCCAAATTGCCGCCGCAAGCCAGACTCAAAGCCGTAATCAACGGGAGAAGCGTTTTCATGGTGTCGGTACCTCGGATAAAAAAGTGGATTGATCCGGTCTATCGTAACTTAATGTAACATCACCGGAACTGACATGAAGGCCGGCCCAGCTTGCTTTTTTATCGCGCCAAGGCGAACCTGTCGGACGCGGACATCGCTGACGATGCGGATCGGCCGCACGGTTTCAATTTTCGCTTGCGGTGTGAGCGAGATTCATTCTGGAAGCGGCAGTTGTACGCGCCCTCGGCGAATCCTCAAGCCGGCCCAAACTCCTAAAATGTCTGCCCTATGCTTTCCGTAAAACGAGACTTGCTCGCCGCGCTGGCCGAGGCGCTGGAGCGCATTGCGCCCGGCGCGGGAGAAAAGGCCGCGTTCGAGTCACCCCGGCAGGCTGCACTGGGTGATTGGGCCTGCACGGCCGCGCTGCAACTGGCAAGGCCGCTGAAGGCCAATCCGCGCGCATTGGGCGAACAGATCAAGACCGCGCTGGAGAGCAAGGATGCCTTTCAGAAATGGGTGGCAGCCATCGAGATTGCCGGGCCTGGGTTTCTCAACATCCGCCTCAAGCCCGCCGCCCGGCAACAGGCGGTACGTGAGGCGCTGGTGCAAGGCGCGCGCTACGGACAGCAGCCGCAGCGGGGCGAAAAAGTCGTCGTCGAGTTCGTCTCCGCCAACCCGACGGGGCCGCTGCACGTCGGGCACGGGCGCCAGGGCGCTTTGGGCGATGCCATCTGCAACCTGCTGGCCACACAGGGCTGGCAGGTGCATCGGGAGTTTTATTACAACGACGCGGGCGTGCAGATCGACACGCTGACCCAATCGGTGCAACTGCGCGCCAAGGGTTTGAAGCCAGGCGACGCGCGCTGGCCCGAAGCGGCCTACAACGGCGACTACATACAGGACATTGCCGCCGACTTTCTCGCTTGCAAAACCGTGCTGGCCGACGACCGGGCGTTCACCGCCAGCGGCGACGTGAACGATCTGGAGGGTATGCGCCAGTTTGCCGTCGCCTATCTGCGCCACGAACAGGATAAGGATTTGCAAGCGTTTGGCCTGAAGTTCGACCAGTATTACCTGGAGTCCAGCCTGTACGCCACGGGCCGGGTCGAGGCCACCGTACAGCGCCTGATCGCCGCCGGCAAGACCTACGAGCAAGACGGCGCGCTGTGGCTGCGCAGCACCGATTACGGCGACGACAAAGACCGCGTGATGCGCAAGAGCGACGGCGGCTACACCTACTTCGTGCCGGACGTGGCCTACCACATCGCCAAATGGGAACGCGGCTTTCGGCGCGCCATCAACATCCAGGGCACCGATCACCACGGCACCATCGCCCGCGTGCGTGCCGGCTTGCAGGCCGCTGGCATCGGTATCCCCGCGGGCTGGCCGGATTACGTGCTGCACACCATGGTGCGCGTGGTGCGCGGCGGGCAGGAAGTCAAGATCAGCAAGCGCGCCGGCAGTTATGTCACGCTGCGCGATTTGATCGAGTGGACCAGCGCCGACGCGGTGCGCTTTTTTCTGCTGTCGCGCAAACCCGATACTGAATACACCTTCGACGTCGATCTGGCGGTGCAGCGAAACAACGACAACCCGGTCTACTACGTGCAATACGCGCACGCGCGCATCTGCTCGGTGCTGGCGGCCTGGGGCGGTGACGCGGCGGCGCTGCAAGACGCCGATCTGACGCCGCTGGACACCCCGGCGGCGCAAGCGCTGATGCTGCAACTGGCGCAATACCCCGATATGCTGGCGGCGGCGGCAAGCGACTTCGCCCCGCACGACGTGACTTTTTACCTGCGCCAGTTGGCCGCCGCCTATCACAGCTATTACGATGCCGAACGCATCCTGGTGGACGACCAAGCCGTCAAGCTGGCGCGCCTGGCTCTGGTCGCCGCCAGCGCGCAAGTGTTGCACAATGGACTGTCGGTGCTGGGCGTGTCGGCTCCGGTTCGGATGTAAATGTCGAAATCATGATCAGATTCAAGCAACGCGGCGGAACCTTCCTGGGCATCATCCTAGGGGTCATAGTGGGCTTGGCGGTGGCGATGATGGTGGCCGTCTACGTGGCCAAGGTGCCGGTACCGTTCGTCAACAAGAGCGCCTCGCGCACCAGCGGCCAGGACGCCGCGGAGGCCGAGAAGAACAAGGACTGGGACCCCAATGCGCCCCTGCGCAGCCGCACCACTGTGCCGGCCACTGCGCCCAGCGACGAGTTGGCTGCGCGCGAAGCGGCAAGCATGCCCGACCCCGTACCCATCGCGGCGCCGGCCGAAGTCAGCCCGCCGCCACCGCCGCCGCCCTCCAGTGGTGACCCGTTGGGCGAATTCGTTGCCACGCGCATGGGCGCGCAACCGCAGGCTCCGGCCGATCCGTTCGCCTATTTCGTCCAGGCCGGCGCCTTCCGCGCATCGGAGGATGCTCAGGCGCAGCGCGCCCGCCTGTCGCTGATGGACGTGCAAGCGCACATCGCCGAAGGCGATCAGTCCGGACACCCGGTGTACCGTGTACGCATCGGGCCATTGCAAAACAAAGACGCCGCCGACCGCGTGAAAGAGCGGTTGGCCAGCAACGGCTTCGAGGCGGTGCTGGTTCGCGTGCAGCGGTGAATCACCGCCGCGCCGTATCGAATTTGATGCCCGCTTCACGGCTTGCCTCCAGAAAATCCATGCTGTTTTCAAAGGTATCGCTTCCGTGTCAAAAAGCGCTTGATCTTAAAAATCCAAGGAACTTCATTTGACCTCGGCGGTTGCCATCCTGCCGCCACTTTTTTCGAAAGCACACCCACATGAAACGCCGTCAATTCGCACTCACCGCTGCCTGCCTGCCGACTCTACTGGCGCTGCCGGCCCTGGCTCAGTCCGGCAAAGGCTACCTTGAACTGAAGCGTCCAGCCCCAATCGACGCGCCGGCCGGACAGATCGAGGTCATCGAATTCTTCTCGTATGGCTGTTCGCATTGCATGAACTTCGAGCCGATTTTCGAAAACTGGAAAAAAAACGCACCCAAAGACGTGGCGGTACATCGGGCGCACATCAGCTTTCAGAGCAGCTTCGAGCCGCTGCAACGCATCTACTACGCGCTGGAGGCGCTAGACAAAATCGACGCCGTGCATGGCAAGGTATTCGACGCGCTGCAAACCCAGCGCAAGCGATTGGACACACTCGACGTGCTATTGCCGTGGATCGCCGAACAAGGGCTGGATCGCGCCAAGTTTGAACAAGCCTACAAGTCCTTTGGCGTCTCCAACAAGATGCGCCGCGCCGTGCAATTGCAAGAAGCCTACGCCGTCGAAGGAACACCAGCGTTGGGCATCGCCGGCCGCTTCTACACCGACGGCTCGATGGCCGGCGGATTCGAGCGCATGCTCAAGATCGCCGACGACCTGATCGCACAGTCGCGCAAGGGCTGAAAGTCTGTGAACAAATCCGCCTTGGTTCGCCGCACGCCGAATCCATTCATAGGCTTTGACGCTGGCGACGCTCGGCAGGGCGTCGCGGCTCAAAATCAAGCCCGCATTTGACGGGCTTTTTCATGCCGTGCCGCAGCACCAAGACGTACAATCTGCAACAGATACAAACACAGTAAGCAAAAAACGTGCCTTTCACTCCGATTAAGCCGTCCGCGATGCACGCTTGGCAGGCGGCGTTGCTGACTTTGCTGCTGGCCGCGCCGGCCTGGGCCGAGCGTACCGACCGCGATCAGCCGATGCAAATCGAGTCCGACGCGTTGCGCTACGAAGAGCAAAAACAGTTGTCCACTTTTACCGGCCACGTCGTCGTCAACAAAGGCACCATCGTCATGCGCGGCGAGCAACTTCAAGTGCGGCAAGATGGCGCCGGCAACCAGCGCGGCACCATACACGCAGGAGCCGGCCAGCGCGCCTTCTTCCGACAAAAGCGCGAGGGTCTGAACGAGTACATTGAGGCCGAAGGCGACACCATCGACTATGACAGCAAGACCGACATCGTGCGCATTACCGGCCGCGCCCAGATGCGCCGCTTGGCTGGCGCCAAGCCGCAAGACCAGGTCAGTGGTTCGGTGATCGTCTACAACAACGTCACCGAAGTCTACACAGTCGATGGCTCCGCGCGCGCCAGCGATACGCCCGCGGCGGCGGGCAAGCGCGTGACCGCGGTGCTGGCGCCGCGCCGCTCGGCATCCGCCGCGGCTGGCGCGGCGTCGGAATCAACCGCGCCGTTGCAATCTTCCCGCGCCCTGCGCAAGTAAACCAGAAGGCCGGAGTAAGCCAGTGGTGATCGACACTGCCCTGCCCGTGGCCGACGCCGCGCCGTCGCTAGCCGAGACGCAATCGCGCCGCGGCAGCCGGCTCGAAGTGCGCGGCCTGCGCAAAAGCTACGGCACGCGCCGCGTGGTGCATGATGTGTCGCTGGACGTGGATGAGGGCGAGGTGGTCGGACTGCTCGGCCCCAACGGCGCCGGCAAGACGACGTCGTTTTACATGATCGTCGGCTTGGTGCGCGCGGACGCTGGCCGCATCAGCATTGATGGCCGCTCAATCGAACGTATGCCGATTCACCACCGCGCACGCCTGGGGCTGTCGTATCTGCCTCAAGAAGCGTCGATCTTTCGCAAACTCACTGCTGCCGAAAACGTGCGCGCAGTGTTGGAGTTGCAGCAGGGCGCGGACGGCCGTCCATTGCCCGCCAGCGAGATCGAGCGCCGCCTGACCGAGTTGCTGGAGCAGTTGCACGTGGGTGAGTTGCGCGACTCGCCCGCGCCCGCGCTGTCCGGCGGCGAGCGGCGGCGCGTCGAAATTGCCCGCGCGCTGGCCACGCAGCCGCGCTTCATCTTGCTGGACGAGCCGTTTGCCGGCATCGACCCGATTGCCGTCATTGAAATCCAGCGCATCGTCGCCTTCCTGAAAGAGCGCGGCATCGGTGTGCTAATCACCGACCACAACGTGCGCGAAACACTGGGTATTTGCGACCACGCCGTCATCATCAACGAAGGCCGCGTATTGGCCGCCGGCACACCGACGCAAATCGTCAACAACCCCGACGTGCGGCGCGTGTACCTGGGTGAACACTTCCGCTTGTGAAATGGCTTGCCCCCAGGCTACGCGACCCGCGTCGCGCTTGGCCCCACCTTCAAGACGGCGTGATGAGGCGACCGTAAGATGAAACCGGGTTTGTCACTGCGGATTTCGCAACAGCTTGCCCTGACGCCGCTGTTGCAGCAATCGATCCGGCTGCTGCAACTATCGACGCTGGAGCTGGACAGCGAAGTCGAGCAGATGCTGGACGATAACCCCTTCCTGGAGCGCGACGACGACGGCGCCGCACGCGATGAATTCGGCTTGGCGCGCGCCGACACCCGCGTCAGTGAAGGCGACCGTATCAGCGAAAACGCGGACGACGCCAGCGCTGATACCAACGCCGACACCAACGCCGACACCAGCATCGACACCAGCGCCGACTTTGGCGAGCACGGCACGCAGCCTGAAAACTGGGACGGCGACGGCAGCATGGAGCTTGCCCCCGACGACGGCGAATGGGGCGGCGAAGCGCCCGCGCGCGGCGCCGACGCATCCCATGACGACGACGATGCCGACCCCGCCGAGCGCGTATCTGGCCACGAGTCGCTGGCCGAGCACCTGCACCGCCAGGCGCTGGCTTTACGCCTGGCGCCCGAGGACGCGGCAGCGTTGCGCTTTCTGATCGAATCGTTGAACGACGACGGCTACCTGGAAGACTCGCCGGCTCAACTGGCCGCCACCCTGGCCGAAGACGAAGACAGCCCGGAGCAGATCGACGAACTGATACACCGTTTCACCCTGGCGCTCAAGCTGCTGCAATCGCTGGAGCCGGCCGGCGTCGGCGCGCGCGACCTGGCCGAATGCCTGAGCTTGCAACTACGCGGCCGGCAGGCCGAGCGCGGTGTCGGCGCCGCCGAACAAGCGCTGCTGGCGACAGCGTTGCAAATCTGCGCCCAGCACGGCGCCATCGAACTGCTGGCGCGGCGCGACGCCAAAAAAATGACCCAACTCATCGGTCAACCCGAAGACGCCGTGCGCGCCGCCATGCAAACCATAGCCCGGCTCGACCCCAAGCCCGGTCGTCAGTTTGCCGACGTGCGGCACAACATCATCTTGCCCGACGTGATCGTCAGCGCCATCGGCAGCGGCAGCGCCAGCCGCTTTCGCGTGCGCATAAATCCCGACGTGGTGCCTCGCCTGCGCATACAAGACGCCTACGCCAAAGCGCTGCGCGGCGTCCAGCGCGCCGACCGGCAAGAGCTGACCCAGCGCCTGCAAGAAGCGCGCTGGTTCGTCAAGAACATCCAGCAGCGCTTTGACACCATCTTGCGCGTGGCCACCGCCATCGTCGAGCGTCAGCGTGGCTTTTTCATTCACGGCGAGGTCGCCATGCGCCCGCTGGTGCAGCACGATCTGGCCGAGGAGTTGGGCCTGCACGACTCCACCATCTCGCGCGTAACCAACGCCAAATACATGGCCACTCCGCGCGGCACTTTCGAGCTGAAATACTTTTTCGGCTCGGCGCTGAACACCGAAGCCGGCGGCAACGCCTCAAGCACCGCCGTGCGTGCGCTCATCAAGCAGCTCATCGCCGCCGAAAATCCGCACAAACCCCTATCCGATCAACAGATCGCCGACATACTCAAGGACCAAGGCATCGACTGCGCCCGCCGAACCGTCGCCAAGTACCGCGAGCACCTGCGCATTCCAGTCGCCAACTTGCGCCGCGCGGCGGCTTGATCTTGTTCGTTCAATACGACAACGCTCATGTATATAGTAACCACTTGCACAACACAAAACCACTGCGATGACTGCCCCCACCACTGAAAACCCATCAAAATCGGAACTGCAAGCGCAGGTGGTGCAGACACTGCAAGCTGTTTTGCCTTCGGACAATGTGCTGTGGAGCGCCGAGCAAACCGCGCCTTACGAATGCGATGGCCTGACCGCTTATTGCCAGCGCCCGCTAGCCGTGGCCTTGCCGTCCAATCAGGCGCAGATTCGGGCCGTGCTGCAAAACTGCCACCGCCTGGGCGTGCCGGTGGTGGCGCGCGGGGCGGGCACGGGTCTGTCGGGCGGGGCCATGCCGCACGAGCGCGGCGTGACGCTGTCGCTGGCCAAGTTCAACCGCATCTTGTCGATTGACCCGCTGGCGCGCACGGCGGTGGTCGAATGTGGCGTGCGCAATCTGGCCATCAGCGAAGCCGCCGCCGCGCATGGCCTGTACTACGCGCCCGATCCCAGCAGCCAGATCGCCTGCACCATCGGCGGCAACGTGGCCGAAAACTCCGGCGGCGTGCACTGCTTGAAATACGGCCTGACGCTGCACAACGTGCTGAAGGTCAAGGGCTTCACCGCCAGCGGCGAGCCGGTCGAATTCGGCAGCGCCGCGCCGGACGCGCCCGGCTACGAACTGCTGGCGCTGGTCACCGGCAGCGAGGGAATGCTGGCCGTGATTACCGAAGTCACCGTCCGCCTGCTGCCAAAGCCGCAATTGGCGCGCTGCGTTTTGGCCAGTTTTGCCGATGTGCGGCAGGCTGGCGACGCGGTGGCGGCGGTGATTGCCGCCGGCATTATCCCGGCCGGCATGGAGATGATGGACAAGCCCATGACCGCCGCGGTCGAGGACTTCGTTCACGCCGGCTACGACCTGGACGCGGCGGCGATTTTGCTGATCGAATCCGACGGCACGCCCGAAGAGGTGGAAGAAGAAATAGGCCGCATCACGCAAGTGCTGAACGCCTCGGGCGCGACGCGGATCGCCGTCAGCCAGACCGAAGCCGAGCGCCTGCGCTTTTGGAGCGGGCGCAAAAACGCCTTTCCCGCCAGCGGGCGCATCAGTCCCGACTACATGTGCATGGACTCCACCATCCCGCGTCGACGCTTGGCCGACATGCTGCTGGCCATCCAGCGCATGGAGCAGACCTACGGCCTGCGCTGCTGCAACGTGTTTCATGCTGGCGACGGCAATCTGCACCCGCTGATTCTGTTCGACGCGAGCGACCCCGAGCAGTTGCGCCGCTGCGAGCAATTCGGCGCCGACATCCTGGAAACCAGCGTCGCCATCGGCGGCACGGTAACGGGCGAACACGGCGTGGGAGTGGAAAAGTTAAACAGCATGTGCGTGCAGTTCAGCGCCGCCGAAAACGAGCAGATGTTCGGCATCAAACACGCTTTCGACCCCGCTGGCCTGCTCAACCCCGGCAAGGTCATTCCCACCGCCCACCGCTGCGCCGAATACGGCAAGATGCTGGTACGCGGCGGACGGCTGCCGCATCCGGAGTTGGAACGCTTTTAGAACGTGTTCACGATCCCGGCGCGGGCTTAGGACGCGCTGCGGCGCAAGCAATCCTTGCCAATGACACAGGCCCTTGTCCAGCAAGCGTAAAACGGATCGGGTCTCATCTCACACCGGCCGTGTCTCGTCTTCCACCCAAGCCGCGAATTCGGGCAGCGCATCGCTGCACGGCAGGCTGACGATGGCCGGTAACTCATACGGATGCCCGGCGCGCAGGGCGGCTTGCAGCGCCGGGCAGCGCGTGGCGGTGGTCTTGAACAGCAGGCGGAACTCGCCTTCGGCCTGTAGCGCGCCCTGCCAGCGATAGACGCTATCGATAGCGCTGATCTGCGCGCAGGCGGCCAGGCGCCGCTCGAGCATGGCACGCGCCAGACGTTCGGCCTCGGCGCGCGTGGCAACGGTGGTCAGCACCAGAACAATCGGAATCAAGTCGGCCCCCAGCCATCAAGCGCCACATCTACATAGCTACATGGCGACGCCCAGCCGATCCAGCGCGGCGGCCAGTTGGCCGACGCTGCGATCAACGTCGGCCCACTTGTCCAGCCCGAACAGGCCGACGCGGAAGGTGCGGAAATCGGCCGGCTCGTCGCACATCAGCGGCACACCGCTGGCGGTTTGCAAGCCCTGTTCGATGAATTTTTTGCCGCTTTGAATGTCCGCGTCGGTGGTGTAGCTGACCACCACCCCCGGCGCCTGAAAGCCTGGCGCCGCCACGCTTGGCAAGCCGCGCGATTCAAACAACTGGCGCACTTTGCGGCCCAGCTCGATTTGCTGCTGGCGCACCAGGGCAAAGCCGCGCGCGCGGGTTTCGGTCATGGCCTCGCGCAGTTGCATCAGGCTGGTGGTGGGCATGGTGGCGTGGTAGGCGTGGCCCCCGGTTTCATACGTCTGCATGATCTGATGCCACTTCTTCAAATCGGCGGCAAAGCTGGTGCTGACGGTGTTTTCCATCGCTTTGAGCGCACGCTCGGAAAAGCACACCATCGCACAGCAAGGCGAACTGCTCCAGCCCTTCTGCGGCGCGCTGAGCAGCACGTCCACGCCAATCGCCCGCATGTCCACCCACATCGCGCCGGAGGCGATGCAGTCCAGCACGAACAGGCCGCCAGCGGCGTGCGTGGCCTCGGCCAGTTGCGTCAGATAGTCGTCGGGCAAGATGATGCCGCTGGCCGTTTCGACGTGCGGGGCAAACACCACGGCGGGCCGCTCGCGGGCGATGGCGGCTGCCGCCTCGCCGATGGGCGCGGGCGTCCACGGCGCTTGTGGGCCATCACCCGTGCGGTGCGCCTTGAGCACGGTGATGCGCTCGGGCGCGGTGATGCGGCCCATCTCCAGAATCTGGCTCCAGCGGTAGCTGAAAAAGCCGTTGCGGATGATGAGCGCCTTTTGATCGTTTGCAAACTGGCGCGCCACCGCTTCCATGCCGAAAGTACCGCTGCCGGGCACCAGCGCGACCGCATCGGCGTGATAGACCTCTTTGAGGAGCGCCGAAATGTCGCGCATCGCGGCCTGAAATTTCTTCGACATGTGGTTGAGCGCGCGGTCGGTATAGACGACCGAAAATTCGAGCAGGCCGTCGGGGTCGACGCCGGGCAGCAGTGCGGGCATGGTGATTTCTCCTGTGGGAACAAAGGCAGTTTAGCGCGCGCCGCTACCATTGGCGGCATGGAAATCTTCGTCCTGGCCCTGGCGTTCAGCAAAAGTCTGATGCTGGCGCTGGCCGCCGTGTTGCCGATCCTGAACCCGCCCGCTTCGGCGCCGGTGTTCGTCAACCTGACGCGCGACGTTGCGCCCGCCACGCGGCGCGCGCTGGCACAGCGCGTCGGCCTGAATGTGGCGCTGATGCTGGCCGCCGCCATGCTGGTGGGCACCTACGTGCTGGCCTTTTTTGGCGTCTCGATTCCCGTCGTGCGCGTGGCCGGCGGCCTGATCGTCGGCTTTACCGCCTGGAACATGCTGTACGCTCAGGAAGCGCCGGATCAGGAACACGTGGCGCGCGTCTTGCAAAACGAGCAGCGGGTGCGCATCCAGGCGTTTTATCCGATTACTTTTCCGCTGACCTGCGGGCCGGGGTCGATCTCGGCGGCCATCACCGTCGGCGCGGCGCTGCACCATCCGCAATGGCCGGTGGCGGCGGTCAATTTCGCTGGCGGGCTGACGGCGATGGCGCTGGTCAGCCTGCTGGTTACTTTGACCTACGGCTACGCCAGCCGCCTGCTGCGCCCGCTGGGCGAGGTTGGCATGGTGGTGTTCCTGCGCCTGTCGGCCTTCATCTTGCTGTGCGTGGGCGTACAAATTTTCTGGGATGGCGCAAGTGAATTGCTGCGTGGGTTGAACCTAGATACCGCATAAAGTGACCCGCCGCCGCGCCCCCGTGACGTTGCCGCGCATCGACGCCGCGCGCTGCACCGGTTGCGGCTGGTGCGTGGCGGCGTGTGCGCCGCACGTGCTGTCGTTGCGCGCCGAAAGCGGGCGCAAAACGGCAGCGTTGCACGACATTGCCGGCTGCACCGGCTGCGCGCTGTGCGTGCCGCGCTGTTCGTTCGGCGCGATCCGCATGGCGCAAGCCGATCACCCGCCACTGCCGTGACGCGATGAACTTAGTCGCGTTGGCGGGGCGCGACAGCGCCGACATGAGCGCGGCGCAAACGCTTGCGCGGGTTGCCGCGGCTGCTGATAATCACGCCTTCGCTTTCCTTCGTGCCGGCGCAACGAGCAACCTTCGCCGGCAAACACTGCAAGGGGCTTTTTTCATGACCCATTGGATCAATACGCAATCCTGAACACGGTTTCTCGCCCTGAGCTGACCGTGTGACGCGCACACCATCAGCTTGGGGTTTTTGCTTTTTGGGAAATCGCATCATGAGTGCTCAACAACGCTCGCGCGCCTTCGAGCAAGGGCGCATCAAGGCTTTGCAGCGGCTCAAACAGCCGCTGACGCTGCAACTGCAAGCCAGCGCGCCGCCGCGCAATCGCGTGGCAAGGGCGCTGTCGGCGCGCAGCACCGGCGCCGGCAAACACGTCCGCAGCCAAGGAGCGCAACGCCGCGCCGACCGCATGGCGTTGCGGTACTTGGCCCTGGATGCAATGGGCGCGAGAAAAGAACAAACATAAAGGCGCCGCCTCACCCAGTCCCATACGGTGAAAACGTCCTCGCTTACGCCTATGAGACAGTATGCGGAGAAAGCAAATACTCGCAATATCACCCGGTATTGCCGCGCTTTGCGTCTTGCATCCCATCCCAAGCTAAGGAGCATCTGAACAAACCTGTCGCGGCTGGCGCATCCCGTATTCGGGCGGTCTGCGTCGTTGCAAATGCTCGCAATACCACGAGGTATTGCTGCGCTTTGCGCCTCGCATCCCATCCCGAATACGGGCGCGCCCGCTCGCGCAGATTTGTTCAGAGGCTCCCTAAAGACGTGTTCAATTACCGTTTTCAGGTTAAATGGTAACGGCGACCGCGAAGGCGAATCTGGGGGAAAACGCCCCGCCATGCCTGGGGCCTTGCCGCAAGCACGGCGCGCGGGATGCAGCGCCAGCAGGTAGTAACCCTAGGGAATCTCTGAACAAATCTGTCGCGGCTGGCGCATCCCGCATTCGGGCGGTCTGCTTCGTTGCAAATGCTCGCAATACCACGAGGTATTGCTGCGCTTTGCGCCTCGCATCCCATCCCGAATCC